>JAUNIK010000239.1 GCA_030523505.1 Prevotellaceae bacterium
ATTGCTACGCGCTGAGGACTGGTCATTACGTCCTCGCCGGTGAGGGTGAAGGCCTGTCCGTCAGGGGTGTGGTTCTTATAGAGAACGGCGTAGATGGCTCCTTCGTCGGTGCCCTCGATGTTGTTGCCGTTCTTGTCCTGCATCTGCTCACCTGGGGTGTACTTGTAATATCCGGTGAAACGGAGTGGCTTCTTGTAGGTTGGCCAACCGAAACGGGTGCTCTGGAGTGTTGCCGAGAGTGCCTTCGAGAGGTCGAAGGTACCGAGGAAGAGGTTGCCGGCAGCGAGACGCATGTTGGTCATGGCTCCCCACGAACCGGTGCTCGAGGTGACGAGTTTCACGCATGCGCCTTCATATCCGTCGAGGTCAGGGGTTGTTGGGTACTCGGTTGGTTTGGCGTTGGAACGGGCGATGCCGTAGCCTGCATTGGCTGAACACCAGTTTGGCACTTCGTCGGGACCGAGGTCTGACCAGATGTAGTACTTGCCGTTTTCAGAGAGGAAATAGTTCTCGAACTGATATTCGACGGTGGTCTTTGTATCTGGTTCGTCTGGGTCTGGCACATCGGCACGGAAGAATTTCACGGTGTATGTGCGGTTCCACTGTCCATCTTCGGATGTGACGGTGTATTTCTGTCCGCGAGTGTCGGAGAAATCGAGTACTGTGCCGCTTGCTGGCTGGATGGTAGCGCCCGGAGTGATTACGAACTCAGGTGCCACGGCTGTGAGGTCGGCCTGCTTGCGCACATTGTTGAATACGATGGTGTTTGAGAAATAGTCCTTCGAGATGTCGGCTTTTGCGTCTGACTCGTGAAGGAAGAGTTCGGTGTTTGCCACCATTGCTTCCTGGATGTCGCACTCCATATTGAGTGGTTCGGCTTTGAAGCACGAGGTGAGCATTGTTGTTGCTGCCGCGAGGGCAAACAGTGTTATCTGCTTTGTTTTCATAATTAGTCTTTTTTTAGTCGCTTCGCGAGAAATCTGGCGGCTAAAGCCGGAAATCTTATTTGCGCTTCGCTTGGAAATCTGTTTATAGAAATATTTCCTTTTTTAGATTTCCCCGAAGGGAGTAAGATTTCCGCTCGGAGAGCGTATGATTTCTTGCCGCTAGGCAACTTTGAAAACCTGTATTCCTTTTTACCTTTTTACAACGCGCACTACACGCACGCGCACAAAGATGGTGCAAAGTTACAAAAAAATAGTGAAAACAAGCAAAATCATGGCTATTTGTTTTGATTTGTCGGTGGTTTATGCTATTTTTGCATTGTAAATCAAACAACCAATATGAAAAAAATCCTTTTTATTGCCATTTCTCTGATGGCGAGCGTGGCTCTCCATGCTGAAGACCACACTAAGTTTGTGAATCCGTTTATCGGAACCCAGACCGATGAGACGGGTGCGTTGTCGGGTTCTACATTCCCGGGCGCTTGCGTGCCTCTGGGACTGATTCAGCTGTGTCCTGAGCACGAGCAGTATGTGACCTGGGACCCTTGCTGCGGCTACGACTACAACAAAAACCGCATCTATGGTTTCACCCACACCCACCTGTCGGGAACGGGCTGTACCGACCTGATTGACATCTCGCTGATGCCTGTCACAGAACCTATCACAAAGGAACAGTTGGCGAAGGGCGACTTCTCGCAGACGATGAACCATGAGGACGAGGGTGCCACCCCGGGCTACTACTGGGTGAAGCTTCAGGAGAACGGCGTGAAGGTGGAGACTTCGGCTACGGAGCATGCGGGAATCCATTACTACACATTCCCTCAGAATGGTAAACAACAGGTGGTGGTGGATTTGGACCGCTCTACCTACCGCGGCGATGATGCCTACTATGTGGTTGAGGGTCAGCGCACTTATCAGGTGCTGATGAGCCAGTTGCGAGTGGTTGACGACCATACTCTCGAGGGCTACCGCGTTATCACGGGTTGGGCAAAAGTGAGAAAAGTGTATTTCCGCGCCGAGTTCTCGCGCCCATTTGCCGAGACTCTGATGATGGATGGCAAGCGTAGCGTTGGCGATGGTAAGGTTATCAACGGAAAGATGCTCCGTGCGGCTCTCTCGTTCGATAATAAGAAGCAGGATTTGATGGTGAAGGTGGCGCTGAGTGCCGTGGATTATGACGGTGCCCGCAAGAACTTCGCCGCTGAGTGCAAGTCGTGGGATTTCGCTGCTTACCGCCAGATGGCTCACGACAAGTGGGAGAAGGCTCTCTCGAAGATTGATGTTGAGGGCAATGATGTTGACAAGACAATATTCTACACGGGTTTGTATCACACAATGATTCAGCCTAACGTGATGAGCGATGTCGATGGCCGATATATCGACACTAACTTCGAGACAAAGCGTATGCCGGCTGGCAAGAAGTACTACTCTACTTTCTCGCTTTGGGACACCTTCCGCGCGGCTCATCCGTTGTACAACCTCATCAGTCCTTCGATTGCTGCCGACTTTGTGAATGCAATGGTGTTGCACCAGCAGACCTACGGTTATCTGCCTATCTGGGACCTCTGGGGACAGGACAACTACTGCATGATTGGCAACCACGCCATTCCGGTGCTCTCGCGCGCCATACTGACTGATATTCAGGGCATTGACAAGGAGGCCGCCTATAAGGCAATGAAGGAGAGTTCGATGATTATTCACCGCAATTCGCCATTCGACCTGTGGGAGAAATATGGCTATATGCCTTCCAACCTCCAGCCTCAGTCGGTGTCGATAACCTTGGAGATGGCTTTCAACGACTGGTGTGTGGCTCGCGTGGCTGAGGTGCTCGGACACAAGGAGGATGCTGAGCATTTCTACAAGCGTGCGCAGAACTACCGTAATATGTTCGACGCATCAATCGGATTCTTCGCTCCAAAGGACGACAAGGGCAACTGGATGCGTCCGTTCGACCCACTGAGCTACAGCAGCAATGGCTTCGACGGCGAACCGTTCACCGAGGGTAACGCATGGCAGTATATGTGGTTTGTGCCACAGGATCCTGAGGGATTGATTAGCCTCTTCGGTGGCAAGAAGGGCTTTATCGAGAAACTGAACGAGAACTTCACTCTGGAGGCTATGCCGGGCGAGCACAACGAGAATGCTTCGGGATTCATCGGACAGTATGCCCACGGCAACGAACCGAGCCATCATACCACCTATCTCTACAACTTCGCGGGTCAGCCTTGGCGCACACAGGAGTTGGTGAACGAGGTGCGTACGAAGTTCTACAACGACAAGGCTTATGGCTATGCTGGCAATGATGACTGTGGTCAGATGTCGGCATGGTACATCTTCTCGTCGATGGGCTTCTATCCTTTCAACGCCGGTGCTGACGACTTCCAGATTGGTTCGCCACACTTCCAGAAGTCGGTAATCCACCTGGAGAACGGCAAGACCTTCACCATCCTCGCCCCTCGCAAGAGCGACAAGGCCATCTATGTGAAGTCAGTGAAGTTGAACGGCAAGCCAATCACCGACCTCCGCCTCACCCAGCAGCAGATCATGGAAGGCGGCACACTGGAGTTCGTGATGTCCCCTCGTCACTAAAAAATGAGGGAAATAAGCAAAATAGCCCTGCACAGCGTGTGCGGGGCTATTTTTTTGCCTGAAAACGCGTTTCAAAGTTGAAAATCAGAATAAAAACGGGTGGTAGAGGCTATTTTTCTGGAAGGAAATGCATTATTGTGCTAAATAATTAGTAATTTTGCGGTGTACGTCAATATTTGATTTTTAGTTGGCCCAATGGATGCTGAATAACCGGCGATATTGCCGGTCAATTTTAAAACATCAAAAAAGTATGAATAATACTTATAATGTTGACGTTACAATGCGTCAGGAGAAGATGGCTCCAGTTAAGAAGAGCCCAGTTGTTAACCAGTTCGACGTTATCACACGTCGTTACCGCAGTTTCTACGCAAACTGCTGGATCGACCGTTCCACAGCGGCCAAGTTCGAGTGTCTTGAGCGTGCGATAAAAGAGAAGAGCACAAGCATCTACACTCGCGATGTATTCCTTCAGGAGTTCGCTCGCCGTGTGGATTTGCTTCTCGACAGCAAGCATTTCCGTGATGCTGTAGAGGCTCTCGTTCCGCCATTGAAGCCCTACGATGTGGCAACACATATCGTGGTTCTTGGATGGAAGGAGCTTGAGGAAGTGCTCCTCCACGAAGGATACAAGACGCTACGTTCTTTCCCTGAGTGGACAGAGCCTATCTATGGGATGGATGTTCTCAATCCTTATCTCGAGAATCCTCAGAAGATGATAGAGGACAAGCGCGAAGCAACTGCCTAGACGCACAAGACCCACTCTCGGCCGAAAGGTCACAGAGTGGGTCAATTTTTTTTCATCTGACTGATGTTATTAATCTATGTTAGTTTGAAGGCCTGGGGCTTTTAATACTGCTTCAACTGAATGTCCTTTGTGAGGTCGGCTATTGCCACTTTCTTCACTTTTGTGTTACCCTCATCATCCACGTATGTTCCTGTGGAAACAACGTTGTATTCAGGACGGAAATTCACCTTGCTGCCGGTGATATGCTGAGCGGCGTTGAATTCAGAATCTGTCTTTGCATATTTGCTCTTGAGTCCGATCTTGAACGAACCGAGACCATTGATCTTCACAATGTGCGAACTTAAGAGTTCGTCTTTCATAACCTCTGCCAACTCTGTCAAAACAGCCACACAGTCTGATTTCTTTGCTGTACAGTTGCGTTGGATACGCTCTGCGAGTGTGTCAAGATCCACTGTCGCTGTATGAACAGCCTTGGCGTAGTAGCGTCCGTAGTTTGCTGACGACGCATTGTTGTTTTTCATTAATCTATAGTTTACTGCCATAATAAAAAATTTTGAAATTTACCTCAAATCCGCAACCTATAGGGTTTAGTGGGATTTTGCTTGCAAAGCG
>JAUNIK010000240.1 GCA_030523505.1 Prevotellaceae bacterium
CCCTCCATCTCCCCCCATTAGGGGGAGTGCCAGGAAGTTAGCCCTGTATGTCGGAGAACTTATGTCAGTGTGGGAACTTCGGCGTGTGAACAGATTTTCAAATATTTTGCTGCGACAGCGATTTTAATTTTCTGATAATCTGGGCTGACTCATCAGAGGCAGCGTATTGGCAGATGGGAGTGGGCGACAAACGTGTTTGCAAGAGCACTCACATTGACAATACATCCACGAAGTGGAGATTATCAGGAAATCATTTTTCACCTTTATAAAAAATCGATTAATTCGTGCGAACAATAACTCTAATTATAGTTCACTGCAGTGCCACGCGGGTGGACCGGCGGTTCACCTTCGAGCAGTGCCGCGACGATCATATCCGCCATCGCCGGTTCAAGGACATCGGCTACCACTATTACATCGAGATAGATGGCACCATCCATAAGGGCCGTGACGAGTCCGTTGTCGGCGCACACTGCAAGAACCACAACGCCCATAGCATCGGTATCTGTTATGAAGGGGGAATCTCACCGGAGGGGGGATGTGCAGACACCCGTACTCCGGAGCAGAAGGCCGCCCTCCATGCCCTCCTGGTGGAACTCAAGCGCAGCTACCCCCGCGCCATGATCCTCGGCCATCACGACCTCAATACAACTAAGGCTTGTCCTTGCTTTAATGCAGCTACAGAGTATGCTGCATTATAAGCACTCAAGCCTTACTCCCCTCCAATCTAGGGGAGGGGGCGGGGGTAGGGTCCGGCATGCCCGTGCTTCGATGCCGCTACAGAATACATGAATCTATGACAAAAGGCTCCCGGAAATTCCGAGAGCCTTTTATGTTGGTTTTGTCATGTATTTTTGTTACTTATTCATCGTCATCGTCGTCGTCGTCGTTGGATCCGTCTTTCACCACGAAGATTGATGCTTCGTAGAGGAGGTAGAGCGGTACGAAGACGAGCATCAGCGTGAATGGATCACCGGAAGGGGTGATGAATGCTGAGAGGACAAGCAGGATGACAATGGCATGACGCTTGTACTCTTTGAGGAACGACTTACGGATGAGTCCCAGGTTGCTCAGAAGCCATGCCACCAGCGGCATCTCGAAGACAATTCCCATGACCATGATGAGCATGGTGAAGTTGTTGATGTACGACTGGAGGTTGATCTGGTTCTGGATGCTGGCACTGAGTTCGTATTCTGTCAAGAAACGGAAGGTGAACGGGAACACGAGGAGATAGCCTACTGCACAGCCGAGGTAGAACATGATGGTGCCACCGGCAAAGGCTGCACGCACATGGCGCACTTCGTTGTCGAAGAGTGCCGGACGGATGTATTTCCACAGTTCATAGACGAGATAAGGGAATGTCAGTACGGCGGCGAACGATGCCGAGGTACTGATATGGGTCATGAACTGCGATGCTACGTTGATGTTGATGATCTGTACATCGAAGCCTTCCTTGAAGCTCAGCAGTCCGTGGCTCCACTTGGAGAGCAGGCGATAGACGAAGAAATTGTCGGAGGTCGGTCCGAGGACAAAGTCATCGAACACCTGTGGCATTGCCCAGAGGACAACGCAGAACATCACGAAGAATACGAGGAGTACTCGGAAGAGCGCCCATCGCAACACTTCGAGATGGTCCCAGAAACTCATCTCTTCTTCCTGCTGTATATTTTCTGTTTCTTGTTCAGACATTAGAAATGATTAAATGAATTTTTATTAATTTAGACAGAATGACATAATGACAATTTTTTATATGATAATATGAATAATATCAGAACATCATATTGTTAAAGTTAAATATTTTTGTTATTTTGTCATTCTGTCTAAAACATAAAATACAAGGGTATATATGGAGCCCTCCCCATGAGGGGAGGGTCGGGGAGGGGCTCTTAATTACTTCGCGTATTCGTTGTCGAGGAGGTACTTAGCACTGAGGCGCATACCCTCGAGGATGTTTGGTGCATCGCAACCCTCAAGTTCTACAACGATATCCTCTGTGCCGGCTGTCTCGATGTTGTTGAAGATTGCATCGAAACCTACCATACCGCTCTGACCAAGTTCCTTGTGGTCCTTGATGTGGAGGAGGTTGAAACGACCTGGGTTGTTCTTGAAGTACTCAACAGGACTTACCTGACCGCGAACTGCCCAGTAAACATCCATCTGGAAGAATACCTTTGCTGGGTCGGTGTTCTTGAGCATATAGTCGTACCATACCTGGTCTTCAACCTTGTTGAACTCGTGAGAGTGGTTGTGATAACCGAACTTCATGCCTGCATTGTTCACCATCTCGCCGACAGCGTTCATATAGTCGCAGATAACCTTTGCCTCAGCAAGAGTCTTTGGGAAGTTAACGCCTGGCATTACCATATACTTCATGCCAGCCTTCTTGTGGCACTCGATAGCCTGCTTCCACCACTTCAATGACTCCTTGAACTTGCCCGAAGCGAGTTCCTTGTCGGAGAGGTTGTGACCAACATGGCTTGAGAGCACCTTCATGCCAGCAGCCTCGATGTCGGCCTTGTACTGCTCAGGAGCAACGCCATAGAGCTTGCCGTCGCCATAGCATGCAGCCTCTGTCGAGGTGTAACCCATCTTTGCAAGTTTTGCAAGAACATCGGCATGGTTCTTTGCATACAACTCAGGGTTGCCGATGAGTTCGCGTACTGAGTACATCTGGAACGAGATCTCTGGCTGGTCGAGATCGATACCTTCTGCGTTATCCATATCCTTAATGCGAATGTTACGATACCAAACATCGTCGCCATGGTCCTGAAGACCGAAGTAGCCCTGATGCTCAGCACCACCACAATTGTTCAACAACTCGAAAGCGAGAGGCCATGCCTTCTCAGAGAACTTCGAAGCCTGGAGCATGTCTGTCCACTGCTGTGTCCAGAGGTGATACTCGAGAACCTTCTTGCCGTTCTGATAGTGGATGATAGTACCTTTGTAGCAAACGATCTTTGCTGTGTTCCACTCGCCGTAAGGCTTTGAGTTCTGTGGCTTAGCAGGGATCATGTCGTAGAGGGAAGCCGACTTACGGTTGCCATCAACGCCGAGCATAGCGTCAGGATGGTTTGCATTGTCGAGCACCTGATACTCAGGACATGAGATGTAGATAGGCTCGTAGCGATCCTTGCCCTTCTCGTCCTTTGTTGTAACCTCCTGAGCGAGGTAGAAGATACCTGAGTTGGAACCCTTGGCAACCTTCCACTCGAGTTCTACGGTGAAGTTCTTGAACTGATGAGCGAAGATAAGGTCGCCACCTTCAGCACTCTGACCTTCGCCAGTGCCTGAACCATTGATTTTGATGCATCCGTCTTCGATGATCCAACGCTGTGGAACATGGCTCTTTCCGTAGCCACGCCAACCGGTGAAGTCCTTACCGTTGAAGATTGTTGTGTAGCCCTTAGCATCGGTAGGGAACTGGCTCATGTCAACCTGCTCTGCCTGAACAACCTTATATGCAGGTACCTGAGCACTTACATTGATGGTCATTGCGAGAGCAATAATTGCGAAAAATATCTTTTTCATTGTTGTTTATATAATCCTTTTTATTCAACTATCGCAAGGTATTAGTTTTAGAAGTTATGGGAAGTTAAAGGAAGTTATCGCTTCGCTTGGGAAGTTAAGGGACGAATGTCTCTTCACTCCATTTAACTCCTAAACTTAATCTTGCGAAACTAATTATTATACTATCTCCTTCCTCCCTCCCCTTAGGGGGAGGGCCGGGGAGGGGTCTTCCTTATGGGAGTTCAGGGAGAGTGTAACCGTTCTCGTAAATTGGCTTCACGAGTTCAGCAGCGAACTTACGAGCATCAACAGGGTCGGTCCATGTCTTGTTGAATGTAGGGTGACCATCGTGGATCTCGAAGCCGTCCTTGATCATTGACTGTACCTTTGAACCTGCAGGGATGTTGGTGAACTTCATGTTCTCGCCATCCCAGTTGAGGATCTGGTTCAAGCCCTGGAGACGGATAGCGCAAACACCCATTGCAACCATCTCGTTGAATGGACCTGCCTCAGAGAAGTCAGAAGCAGTCTTTACGCGTGTCTCAGCATTCTCGCGGCAAGCACGAACCCAGTCGCGCTGGTGGCTCAGTTCTACACGACGCATTACCTTTGGAGCATCTGGCTTGCGACCACTGAGCAACTGTGGACGGTCGGCATAGCAACCAACGATCATTGTGTCCTTTGTGCCGTAGAAGATAGCAGCACCACCAGAGATGTTCATGTTGAAGCCCTCAGGGAGGTTTGCAGGACGCTCAGGAGTAAGACCACCATCATACCATGTTACTGTTACCTCAGGCATAGCAACCTTTGGACGGTTCTCGCGAGCAGGGAATACATACTTCACGATCTGAGCGTTAGGACAAGACTCAGCCATCAATGGAGTAGAAGAACCCTGGATCTTGATAGGATACTTCAGGTCGAGACCGATGAATACGCTGTGGAGGATGTGGCAAGCCATATCACCAAGGGCACCAGTACCGAAATCCCACCATCCACGGAAGTTCCAAGGAGTGTAGATAGAGTTGTAAGGGCGCTTTGGTGCAGGACCGAGGAATGCTTCCCAGTTCAGTGTGTCAGGAACCTTGTGTACCTCTGCTGGATGCTCGAGACCCTGAGGCCAGATAGGACGGTCGGTGAAAGCGTCAACGCGTGTAACCTCGCCGATTTCGCCATTCCACAACCACTCGCAAGCGATGCGGAGACCTTCGCTACTTGCACCCTGGTTACCCATCTGTGTAGCAACATTTGCCTTTGCAGCCAACTTGGTGAGGAGGCGTGACTCATAAACGGTACGAGTCAATGGTTTTTCGCAATATACATGCTTGCCAGCAGCGAGAGCCTCGGCACAGATGATAGCATGAGTATGGTCGGCAGTAGCA
>JAUNIK010000241.1 GCA_030523505.1 Prevotellaceae bacterium
AGGTTAAAGGTTAAGGGTTAAAGGTGAAAAGTTAAAACTGACATAAAAAAATGAAAAAGATTATTGTTTTATTACTAATGTTACTTTCTATGAACTCGTTTGCACAGAAAGCTAAACACATTTCAATCTTTGCCGATCATATCGAGGTGATGGCAAAGCAGAAGAATATCACTCTGAGAGAGGCTGCCCAGCAGATGAAGGAGTTGGGATATGCTGGAGCGGATGTATATGTCACCATCGATGAAAAGAAACTGAAGGCTCTGGATGAAGCCGGTCTGGAACATTCATGTTGCATTGCCACTATCGACTTCACCAAGGGTGATATGGCTCAGGAGGCAAAGCAGGCTATCGACTTCATGAAAGCGAAGCATTACGACCGTGTGCTGCTCGTGCCGGGACTGCTTCCAAAGGACGATGCAAGTGCACTTGCACTGACACAAGAGCGCATACGTCGTTTTACTGAATGCGCTGAAAAAGAAGGACTTACAGTGACCGTTGAGGATTACGACAACCCACAGTCGCCTTGTTACAACACCGAGGCCATTGACAAGATTATCGACGCATCACCTTTGACAAGAGTGACATTCGACACAGGTAATTTCGTGTATTGCCAAGAAGATGTGATGGCCACTCTGGAGCATTTCTACGGCAAGATTAAGCATGTGCATCTGAAAGACCGTAAGTCGATGACTGATATGGGTACAACCCCTATCGGAATAGGTTGTGTGCCAACCAAGGAGTTCATTATCAGAATGCTTGCCACCGGCTATAACGGCTATTTCACTGCCGAATTTTTCGGTGCAAAGGATATGTACTCATGGGCAAAGGAATCAGCAGAATTCATAAGTACTGCATACGACGAGTTCTATGCGAAATATCCTGACCAAGGCGGTATGGGACCACAGCAGACCGAGATTTGGACACCGCAGCCAAGGAAGGTTGATCCATCAGTGGGCGGTGTTCCATCAGACGCCATCGTTCTTTTCAATGGTGTTGACCTGAAAGAATGGCAGAAAGACAACGGTGAACCAGCAGGATGGAAGGTAGAGAACGGCATCATGACTGTTGACAAGTCGAAGGGTGACATAGTGACCCGCCGTAAGTTCGGCAGTTACCAGTTGCATCTGGAATGGCGCATCCCTTCTGACATCCAGGGTGAGAGTCAGGCCCGCGGCAACAGTGGCGTTTTCATGCAGGACAAATACGAGGTACAGATTCTCGACAGCTACGACAACCCTACCTATATCCACGGTCAGGCTGGTTCGATATATAAGCAGAGTGCCCCACTGGTGAATGCGACGAACAAGCCGGGCGAGTGGAACATTTATGACATAATCTACACTGCACCGGTGTTCAAGGCCGACGGCAGCTATCTGTATCGTCCATTTGTGACAGTGATCCACAACGGAGTTGTTATCCAGAATCACACCGAGATTTTCGGCACCACAGAATGGATCGGTATGCCTCGCACCGTAGAGCACGGCGACGGTCCTATCCGCCTCCAGTCGCACGGCGATCCATCGGCACCTATCAGTTTCAGGAATATTTGGATAAGAAATCTTTAACGATAACGATGACGTTAACGATAACTAAGACCGTCTGGGAGGTGTTCCAGGCGGTTTTTAGTTAAATAATTAGTAATTATTGCGGTTTTACGCGCGCGTATTTGGTCAAATGGTAAAAAATTCGTACCTTTGCATTCGGCGCAAATATTATGTGATGAATAAACGAACAACACAGATATCTTGTGATAAATAAAACATTGATACAAATAATTGTGATAAATATCAAAATTAATAATAAACATATGAGAAGACTAACTTTAATGCTATTGGTGCTCGTAGCGGGCATGCAATTTGCGATGGCGCAGCGCTTCCAGCTTGTCACAAGCACAAGCGAACTTGAATCAGACGCTCGTTACATCTTTGTGAATTCAAAAACTCCTGGTGCAAGTGCTCAGATGATGAGCGGTAACAGCCTTGACCTCGGTTCAATCCACACCATCGGTGGTACTCGTGTAACAATTGGTAATGATGGTATCATCGACCTTTCTCCAAGCGGTATTCTTGGATGGGTAGGTAATTTGCTTACTCGCCCAGAGCACTGTATCTATACCCTCAACAAGAGCCAGAACGGTATTCTTGGTATCGGTCAGAAGTGGATTGCCTACAACTATCAGGGCAAGGCACTCTCTACAAAGCGTGACGAGGTAGAAGGTGGCCTTTTGCAGCTTCTTAACCTCATGGGACAGGCAAGCCTCGTTGACGTTACAGAAGAAACAGAAGACATCCAGCTTACTCTTTCTTTCAAAGACGAACAGGTGTATGTTCACTCTGGCGAGGATAATGCTTTGGAAACTGCTCAAAACCTCTGGAATGCCATTAAAAACCTCGGCAATATTCAGGACGATCCTACAGCAGCACTTGCTTTCATCAAGTTGCTTGATCCATTCCGCTATCTCACAGCTTCAAACATCGGTGCAGCAGGTATCACCTTCACAAGTACATTTACATTCAATGTACCACTTGAACAATCGGTTATCACAGACATCATTTCCAACCCAACCGATGTTTCAAAAATTTTAAATATCCTTAACGGCATCACAACAAACCTCTACCTCTACAAGGAGATTGAGGAGCCTACAACATACGAGCTTGTAACCAGCAAAGATCAGATTGTTGCAGGCGAGGATTATGTAATCCTCAACGATAAAGAGACCAAGGGTAGCTTACTCGGTGGAACCCATGCATACGCCCTCGGCACAAAGCATGGTAGAACAGTTGTTGGTATTGATTATGTAGAAGCAACTGATGTAGTTTATGACAAATTTGAGCATAAAGGAGCATATGTCCTTGATGGTCAGTCGTTTGTTGATGTACGTCCACGCGTAACCCGTGTTATAATTGACGGTAATACAGAGGATGGTTATTACATCTCAAGCGAGGGAAAGTTCTTGAGTGCTATCTCAAATTCTAAGAAGCGTGAAATTGACTTCACAGAAGACAATGCTTATGCTCGTATGTCTATTGACATTGCTGCAGATGGAAAAGCAACCATTGTAGCTCTTGACAAGAGTTCATATAACCGTCTCCGTTTCTTTGATAGTGCTACCAACGGTTATACATTCTGGAATGGAGGCTTAGATTTGGTAGGAATGAATAAAGACTTTTACATCTACCGCAAGGCAAAGGCAGAGAAGCTCCCTACTCCAGTAATCACTCCTAAGTCGAACACTGGCGGAATTTTGGGTATTGGCGCTAATCCATTCGTTGATCCACAGACAGTAACCATTACATGTGCTACTGAGGGTGCTCACATCTATTACACATTGGATGGAAGCGAGCCAACAAGCCAGTCTCTGGAATACAATGGTCCATTCGTTGTTGACGGTCCTTGCACAGTAAAGGCTATCGCTCAGTATCGCATCAACAAGAGTGATGTTGCTTCTGAGACCTACATCTTCAAGAAGCAGGCTCCAGAGTATGTATTCTCAACTGTTGACGGTAAGGTGATGCTCGCTCCAAAGACTATCAAGGAAGGTGAGACTATCAGCTACACTGTACAGTCACAGGGTATGAGCAATGTCACAGGCAACTTCACAACAGATAACGCATCTACAGAGGTTACTGCTACTCCATACGCTGGTCAGGAGTTCTATGTAGAGGGTAAGACATCTGCTTCAAACTTCACAACAAGTGACACTGGTTCAGCTGCTTACACATACACAGACAACCTCCACGTAACAGCAAGCTTCGATTTCGCAGGTCTTGCAGGAGGTGCATACAACAGCAATGCAACTGTAGAACGTACTGACAACGAGGGCTGGAAACACAACACCACAACAACTCCAAGTGGTACATTTACAAAGACTTACCCACAGATCAGCAATGGTAAACTGGCTGTTAAGAATGGTCAGTCATTCGTTATCAATGCTACTGTACTCCCATACACAACAGTAACACTTGCTGTAGATGGCGCTGTAAACATCAATGGTACAAGCATCACCCCAATCAACGGTCTTGCTACATGGCACAACGAAAATGGTGCAAAGACAATTACAATAAAGTCATCTTCAACTTCTACACGCAATATCTCAAGCGTGAAGGTTACAATGCCTAAGTATGTAGAGGTGACAATCGGTAGCACAGGCTATGCTTCATACTGCCCAATCTACTTCGATGTAGTTGCTCCAGAGGATCTCACAGTTTACTATGTTGACGCTACATACGCAGACTACATGCACCTTTCAGAGGCAGCAAACACAATCCAGATGGGCGAGGGTGTTATCCTGAACGGTGCTCCTGGCACATACAAGCTCTGGTTCTCAGAGACACCAGCAAGCGCAATCAGCGGCAACTACCTCTACGGTTCAATGGAGGATACTTACTTCGAGCAGGATGAAGTTTATCTCTTGAGCTACAAGAACAATATCCTGAAGTTCCGTCACAACACTGCTGGTACTCTCCCTGCTGGTAAGGCATACGTTAAGAGCACAGACGTACCAAACAGCCAGAGCGCTCACGAATTCACAATGGTATTCGGCGACGATGCAACAGCAATCGAGAGCACAGTTGTTGATACAAACGACAGCGAGATATACAACATCCAGGGTCAGCGTGTTTCTAACAACTATAAGGGTGTAGTTATCATCAACGGTAAGAAGTACTTGAAGAAATAATCAATAAACACAAATACATAAGGGCAGGCGCCTTGTGCGCCTTCCCTTTAATAAGGAAAAAGTTATGAAGAAAATATATATTGCTCCAACAACAGATATTGAGAAGAACTTCACTGTACAGCCTTTCATGGAAGGTATCTCTATTCCTACAGGTGGTAACGGCGGTGATGACAGAAC
>JAUNIK010000242.1 GCA_030523505.1 Prevotellaceae bacterium
TCGCAATGATAGGGGATAATCCAGAATCTCCGGAAAGCCCGGAAGGTCAGGAAAATCCGGAGATGCCGGAATCTCCAGAAAAAACAGATAATAAAGAAACAGCCGCGAAGCCAAAGAAAGCCACTCCGGTGGAAGGCTCGCTGTTTGATTTTTAAATTATAAGATAATGATAATAGGAATAGATGTTGGTATTTCAACCACCAAGATAGTTGGATTGGACGCAAACAAATGCATCGTCTCACCAATACGCATTAAAGCCAATGACCCAGTAACATCGTTGTACGGAGCGTTCGGCAAATATCTTCACGACAACAAGATTGCTCTTGAAGATGTGGAGCAGGTGATGCTCACTGGTGTTGGAGCCGGATATATTGAAGGAAATATCTACGGTCGTCCTACTGCCGTTGTTGACGAGTTCCTGTCAAACGGTCTTGGGGCAATGTTCCTGGTAAACCTCGAACGAATGATTGTTGTGTCGATGGGAACAGGTACCAGTCTTGTGCAGTGCGATGGTGGAAAGATAGAGCGTACCGGCAGTTTCGCCCTTGGTGGCGGTACTCTTTCCGGTCTTGCACGAGTGATGCTCAAAACAAGCGACATCAGTCAGGTGCTCGAACTCGCAAGCAAAGGTGACCTGAAGAATATCGACCTGCAGATAGGTGATATCTCGGCTCATCCAGTACCAGGATTGCCAATGGACATCACAGCATCACTCTTCGGTAATGCGAAACCAGATGCAAAGCCTGAGGATATTGCCCTTGGCATCATATGGATGGTATTACAGACAATCGGTTCTGCAACCATCCTCTCATCATTAGGATCGGGCATCAAGGACTATGTGATGATCGGTAACCTGTCGCTCCTCCCACAGTGTAAGACACTCTTCCCAATAATGGAGGGTATCTATGGCGTGCGATTCCACATCCCTGAGTATAGCGAGTTCTCAACAGCCCTCGGTGCAGCACTGAGTTTCTACGATAAATAAGACATGGAAAGACTCAAAGAATTATATATCCATCAGAAAGGTGCAGAACCGGCTTCCATGGAGAAATTACCGGGAGCAGGCAGCAACCGTGAGTATTACCGTATTACCGGCAATGACGGCAGTTCGGTGATAGGTGTCATCGGCACTTCTCAGGAGGAAAACCATGCCTTTGTATATCTTGCAAAGCATTTCCGCAAGCAACAATTACCTGTACCAGAGGTGTATGCCGTATCGGAAGATGAGATGTACTATCTGCAGGAAGACTTAGGTACGCTGTCGCTCTTCGATGCTATCAGTCAAGGGCGCAAGAGTGGGGGACTGTATGATGAAAATGAGCGGGAACTACTCGTGAAGACCATCCGTGAGTTGCCTCGTATGCAGGTTGCCGGTGCCAAGGAACTTGATTTCAGCAACTGCTACCCACAACCATCGTTCGATCGTGAGGGAGTGTTCTTCGACCAGAATTATTTCAAGTATTGCTTCCTCAAAGCCACCGGAGTGGAATTCAACGAGGTGAAACTCGAGGAGTCGTTCCGTGCCTTCGCTGATAATATCACATCCGAGACGGGCGATTTCTTCCTCTATCGCGATTTCCAGGCACGCAATGTGATGCTCGATGCAGAAGGCAATCCTCGTTTCATCGACTTCCAGGGAGGTCGTCGCGGTCCTTTCTATTATGATGTGGCATCGTTCCTTTGGCAGGCCTCGGCTCGTTACAGTGCTGAATTGCGTGAACAACTCATCGGTGAGTATTACAATTCGTTGGCAAAATATATTGAAGTTCCGTTAGAGGAGCATTTCCGCAGCCGCCTACAGCTGTTCGTGCTTTTCCGCACAATGCAGGTACTTGGTGCTTACGGCTTCCGTGGATATTTTGAGCGTAAGAAGCACTTCATCGACAGTATTCCACCAGCAATAGCCAACCTTCGTGAACTGATTGAAAATGGTGCGGCAGATGATTATCCTTATCTGAAGGATGTGTGTCTGCGAATGATTGCTGCACAGCCAAAACCATTCCGTCATGAAGGGCTTGTAGTGCGTGTGTTCTCGTTCTCATATAAGAAGGGAATACCTGAGGATATCTCGGGCAATGGCGGTGGATATGTGTTCGACTGTCGTTCAACAAATAATCCCGGCAGATATAAGGAGTATAAGAATGTTACCGGTCGTGATCAGTCGGTAATAGAATTCCTCGAGAAGGACGGCGAGATATTGCAGTTCCTTGGAAATATATATCCACTCGTCGATTTCCATGTGCAACGTTGGCTCGACCGTGGTTTTACCGATTTGCAGATAAGTTTCGGTTGTACAGGTGGACAGCATCGCTCTGTCTATTCAGCGGAGCATGTGGCTCATCATATTCATGACAAGTTTGGTGTCAAGGTTATCCTCGAACACCGTGAACAGAAGATAAAAGAGATACTTCCGGCGGTTGGTGGCTCAGCCATGATCTTTGCAGCAGGTCTTGGTACGAGATTGAAACCGCTGACCGATACGATGCCAAAGGCACTTGTTCCTGTAGCAGGCAAACCTCTACTGCAACATGTACTCGACAAGCTGCAGAAGAACGGATTCAACAATATCGTTGTCAATGTGCATCACTTCGCACAGCAGGTTGTTGATTATCTTTCTGACACAGATGTGAAGATAAGCGATGAGACAGCCGAGTTGCTCGAGACGGGTGGGGCACTGAAGAAGGCTCTTCCGCTCTTTGGCAATGACAATCCTGTGCTCATCCATAATGTGGACATCCTGAGCAATGTCGATCTTAAGGCATTCTATGATGAGGCTCGTGGCAATGATGTTACACTGCTCGTGTCATGTCGCAGGACGCAGCGTTACCTCATTTTCAATGAAGATATGCGCCTTGTAGGTTGGACAAACCTTGCCACTGGCGAAGTAAAGTCGCCATTCCCTGAGATTAAAGCCCTTGAGTCAGAGACAAAGAAGATGAATGTGAGGCTTTTTGCCTTCTCCGGCATCCATTGCGTCTCGCCTTCGTTGGCAAAGATGATGCAGTCATGGCCAGATCGTTTCCCGATAATGGATTTCTATATACAGAGCTGCAAGGAATTGAACATTAAAGGAATCGTAAAGGATGACCTCAGATTGATGGATGTTGGCAAGCTTGATACTATCAGTGAAGCTGAGGCTTTCATCAATACTATTTGACATTATTATTTAATTTTATTATATGCAGAAAATTATTATTCTTGACTTCGGCAGTCAGACAACACAGCTTATCGGTCGTCGTGTTCGTGAACTCGACACCTTCTGTGAGATTCTGCCGTACAACAAGTATCCTGAGGATGACTCCGATGTAATCGGTGTAATCCTTTCCGGATCACCGCTCAGCTGCTATGCTGACGATGCTTTCCATGTGGATCTGTCAAACATCCGTGGTCGCCTTCCTATCCTCGGTATCTGCTATGGTGCTCAGTACATGAGCCACATCTATGGCGGAAAGGTGGAGAGTGCCGGTACCCGCGAGTATGGACGCCAGAACCTGCAGTTCGTTGATAAGGAGTGTCCCCTCTTCAACGGTTTCGATGACAACTCGCAGGTATGGATGTCACATGGCGATTCTATCACCAAGGTTCCTGAGGGTGCTCAGGTTGTGGCATCGACAGAGACTGTTGAGAACGCTGCCTACTACATTCCAAATGCTGGCGGCCCTAATGGTACTCCTATCTTCGGTACCCAGTTCCATCCAGAGGTGTTCCACTCATTGCAGGGAACATTGCTCCTCAAGAACTTCGTTGTAGATGTCTGTGGCAGTAAGCAGGAGTGGAGTGCTGATGCCTTTGTAGAGACAACAGTGAAGGAGATGCGTGAGATGATTGGCAATGATCGTGTCATCCTCGGCCTCTCTGGTGGTGTTGACTCTTCTGTTGTTGCTGTGCTCCTCAACAAAGCTATCGGCAAGCAGCTTACCTGTATCTTTGTTGATCATGGTATGCTCCGCAAGAACGAATTCACTGATGTGATGAAGGACTATGAGTGCCTTGGATTGAATGTGATTGGTGTTGATGCTTCGGAGAAATTCCTTGGCGACCTTGCCGGTGTTCGTGAACCTGAGAAGAAACGTAAGATTATCGGTCGTGACTTCGTTGAAGTGTTTGATGCTGAGGCTAAGCGCATCATCGCTGAGAGCAAGGACGGTGAGAGTGAGGTTAAGTGGCTCGCACAGGGTACTATCTATCCTGACCGTATCGAGTCATTGAACATCACCGGTAAAGTTATCAAGAGCCACCATAATGTAGGTGGTCTTCCTGAGGAGATGCATCTTTCTTTGTGCGAGCCATTGAAGTGGCTGTTCAAGGATGAGGTCCGTCGTGTTGGTCGTTCGATGGGTATGCCTGAGCACCTCATCACACGCCATCCATTCCCAGGTCCTGGTCTTGCTGTTCGTATCCTTGGTGACATCACTCGCGAGAAGGTTCGCGTTCTTCAGGATGCTGATGATATCTTTATCCGTGGCTTGCGTGAGTTCAAGACAAAGGTGTCGGGCGAAGAGGCTCGCCGTGTACTCCAAGCAGGTATTCCTGCTGATATGAAGGATGGTGAGATTGAGGTATCGCTCTACGACCAGATTTGGCAGGCAGGTGCAATCCTCCTTTCTGATGTTCGTAGTGTTGGTGTGATGGGTGATGAGCGCACCTATGAGAATCCTGTTGCGCTTCGTGCTGTTACATCGAGCGATGCGATGACAGCCGACTGGGCACACCTTCCTTATGAGTTTATGGCGAAGGTCAGCAACGATATTATTAATAAGGTAAAGGGTGTCAACCGCGTTTGCTATGACATCTCTTCAAAACCACCAGCAACAATCGAGTGGGAATAAAATATAAAAAAGAGGCATCCAAT
>JAUNIK010000243.1 GCA_030523505.1 Prevotellaceae bacterium
CAAATCGCAAATCGCAAATTACACCGTTCACAGCCAAATCAAAGTAAAAAGATTAAACATATTGTGCAAACAGTTTGCCATGCATAAAATATAGGAGGAGTTGTGTAAATAAAATTCAGTAGGTGTTATTCTGATGGATTTTGGACATACTGGAGAAATGGTTTTTGTAAGTCGCTGATAATCAGGTGGTTGCAGAAAGCGCCGTTTTGACCTTGTAAAAGCACCGTTTTGAGGACCTCATTCCGCCGTTTTCATGTCATCAAAACGCCGTTTTCATCTCCTCATTCCACCGTTTTCATAACGAGAAAATTTCGTGTAAAAGAAATTCGCATATTCCGGCTGTGTTTTCTTCCATCGGATTTCATGGCCGTCGGGAGTCCAGGAAATTGGGCCGGATGGGGGTGGTGCAAATTAAAAATAGTTATTTTTATTTTGTTATTCCGATTTTTTCCGTATCTTTGCAAAATAAAAACAACCATTATATAATGTCAGACGAGATTAAGGAAATAGAAGAACAGCAGGTGGTGGACTATCAGGACTCCAATATCCGTACTCTGTCGGATGTGGAACATATCCGCATGCGACCAGGTATGTACATCGGTAGATTGGGTGACGGTTCGCTGCCTGAAGATGGTATCTACGTGCTCTTGAAGGAGGTGATCGACAACTCCATCGACGAGTTCCGCATGAATGCCGGCAAGCGTATAGAGATAGATGTGGATGACAACCTCCGTGTCACCGTCCGCGACTACGGTCGTGGTATCCCGCAGGGAAAACTGGTGGAGGCTGTGAGCAAACTGAACACCGGTGGTAAGTACGACTCAAAGGCTTTCAAGAAGTCGGTGGGTATGAACGGTGTGGGTATCAAGGCGGTGAACTTCCTCAGTTCACACTTCGAGGTGCGCTCATACCGTGACGGACAGGTGCGCAAGGCTCAGTTCGAGAAGGGACTCCTGAAGAGCGATGTCACCGAGGCTACACAAGACGAGAACGGTACATATATCATGTTCGAGCCTGACAACACGCTGTTCCTGAACTACTCTTTCCAGAATGATATCGTGGAGACAATGCTCCGCAACTACACCTATCTTAACTCTGGTCTGACGATAATGTACAACGGGCGTCGCATACTTTCGCGCAACGGTCTTGAGGACTTGCTGAAGGACACGATGACGGTGGACTGCCTCTATCCTATTGTCCACATGAAGGGCGAGGATATCGAGATTGCCTTTACGCACACCAACCAGCACGGCGAGTCGTATGACTCGTTTGTGAACGGTCAGCATACCACCCAGGGCGGTACACACCAGAGTGCTTTCAAGGAGCATATAGCGCGTACCATCAAGGATTTCTTCGGCAAATATGAGTTTGGCGATATCCGCAATGGTATCGTGGCTGCTATTGCCCTCAATGTGGAGGAACCAATCTTCGAGTCGCAGACAAAGATCAAGTTGGGTTCGCTCAATATGGCCCCTAACGGCGACAGCATCAATAAATATGTGGGCGACTTCATCAAAAAGGAGGTGGATAACTATCTGCATATCCACTCCGATGTGGCAGAGGAGATTGAGCGTAAGGTAAAGACCTCGGAATCAGAGCGTAAGGCGATGGCTGGTGTGGCGAAAATTGCCCGCGAGAGAGCGAAGAAAGCCAATCTGCACAACCGTAAGCTCCGCGACTGCCGTATCCATTTCTCTGATGTGAAGGATCCTCGCAAGGAGGAGTCGAGCATTTTTATCACTGAGGGAGACTCGGCTTCTGGTTCAATCACCAAGAGTCGCGATGTGAACACTCAGGCGGTGTTCTCGCTTCGCGGAAAACCACTGAACTGTTTCGGACTGACCAAGAAGGTGGTTTATGAGAACGAGGAGTTCAATCTGCTGCAGGCTGCGCTCGACATTGAGGACGGTCTCGACACACTGCGCTACAACAAAGTGATTGTGGCTACCGATGCCGATGTCGATGGTATGCACATCCGACTGCTCACCATCACTTTCTTCCTGCAGTTCTTCCCTGAACTGATAAAGAAGGGCCATGTGTATGTGCTACAGACTCCGTTGTTCCGTGTGCGCAACAAGCGAACAAAGATAAAGGACAAGAAAGTGGTGAAAGCCGAGGACGAGAAACTGGCGTCAAGAGGCGAGAAGCCGAAGGACTTCATAACCCGTTACTGCTATTCCGAAGAAGAGCGATTGGAAGCGATACAGGCTCTCGGTCCTGAGCCGGAGATTACCCGATTCAAGGGACTCGGAGAGATTTCGCCAGAGGAGTTCGCAGGATTCATCGGTCCTGATATCCGTCTCGAGCAGGTGACACTCCATAAGACCGACCAGGTGGCGAAACTTCTGGAATACTATATGGGTAAGAACACCATGGAGCGCCAGAACTTTATTATAGATAATCTGGTGATTGAGGAAGATATTCCGGAAAGCGAATAGCGCTAGCGCTGTCCCGTTCCCTGCCATTTTGGGCTGGGCAAATCTAAAGCGAAAGCGAAAACAAAAAACGATAACTAATGAAAAAGATAATATTCTCGATACTTGGCTTGGCGATGAGTTTCAGCGTGTCGGCACAGCGTCTGTTTACCAACGATGCTGACCCACAGCAGAAACTGCACTATGCCTCGATGGCCATTTCAAATCTGTATGTTGACACCGTCGATGAGAGCAAACTCGTCGAGGATGCCATCCGTGGCATGCTGAAAGAGCTCGACCCACATTCTTCGTACACCACCGCCAAGGAGACAAAGGCGATGACCGAACCATTACAGGGCTCGTTCGAGGGAATCGGTGTGCAGTTCAATATGGCAAAGGACACTCTCCTCGTGATACAGACCGTTTCCAACGGTCCGTCGGAGAAGGTGGGAATCCTTGCCGGCGACCGAATCGTGTGTGTTGACGACACGACGATAGCCGGTGTGAAGATGTCGCGTGAGGAAATCATGCGCCGTCTGCGTGGAAAGAAAGGTACCAAGGTGAACCTCAAGGTGCTGCGTCGTGGCATCAGTGATATGCTCACCTTCACCGTCACCCGCGACAAGATTCCTGTTCATACCATCGATGCTGTCTATATGATACGTCCAGAGGTGGGTTATATCCGTATCAGCAGTTTCGGTGCAACAACCTACGAGGAGTTCATGCAGGCCGTAGAGACCTTGAAGGCGCAGGGCATGAAGGATGTCATTGTTGACCTTCAGGAAAACGGCGGAGGTTATCTCCAGTCGGCAGTACAGATTGCCAACGAGTTCTTGCAGAAGGAAGACCTCATCGTATATACCGAAGGTCGCACCACCCGTCGCCAGGAGTTCAAGGCCGATGGTCGCGGCAAACTGCTCGACGGTCGCGTGATGGTGCTCGTCAATGAGTACAGCGCCTCGGCTTCGGAGATTCTCTCGGGTGCTATCCAGGATCAGGACCGCGGACAGATTGTTGGTCGCCGCTCGTTCGGTAAGGGTCTCGTTCAGCGTCCAATAGAATTCCCTGACGGCAGTATGATTCGCCTCACCGTGGCTCATTACTACACTCCATCAGGTCGTTGCATCCAGAAGCCATACGAGAAGGGCGACAAGGAGGACTACGAGATGGACATCGAGAAGCGCTTCAAGCATGGAGAGCTGTATTGCCGTGACAGCATCCATTTCGCCGACTCACTGAAGTTCCACACCCTCCGTCGCAAGGCTGTAGTATATGGAGGAGGCGGTATCATGCCAGACTTCTTCGTGCCACTCGACACTACCCAGTACACAATGTACCACCGACAGATTTCAGCCAAGGGCGTCATTATCAATACCTCTTTGAAATATGTGGATCAGAACCGCAAGAAACTGAAGAAGGAATACAAGACCTTCGAGGAATTCCGTGATAATTTCGAGTTGCCGGAGGAAGTGCTTCAGGAAGTTTTCGACGAGGCAGAGAAGGCTAAGGTGAAGCTCAAGGATGAGGAAGAGCGCCAGCGCTCAATACCAATGCTCAAGATTCAACTCAAGGCGCTCATTGCTCGCGATATCTGGGATATGTCGCAGTATTACCAGATAATAAACGAGGAGAATCATATTGTCCGCAAGGCTGTTGAACTGCTGGGGAAATAACATTGATTGAAAGACGGAGTGACTATGCAGAATGAAGAATTTCTCGTTCATAAACTTGAGCATCGCGAGATAAAACCCACTGCGGGGCGATTGCTTATCCTCAATTCCATGATGCGGGGCAATGAGGCAGTGTCGCTGCCCGATCTGGAGCGGTATCTGCCGACTATCGACAAGTCAACCATCTCGCGCACACTGTCACTGTTTCTCCTTCACGGACTGATACATGCCATTGACGATGGTTCGGGAGCAATGAAATATGCCATCTGCGACGATTCGTGCGAGTGTGTGCCCGAGGATGAGCATACCCATTTCTATTGCACGGAATGCCATCGCACCTTTTGCCTGAAGCATATCGCCGTGCCAACGGTGGAACTGCCAGACGGTTTTCTTTTGAAGAATATCAACTATGTAATAAAAGGACTCTGTCCTGAATGCAACGAAAAGAATGCAAGAAGAATTTGACATACACCAGAACAGCTATCCTGCTGAGAAGGATTTCGAGAACGCCCTCCGTCCGTTGAGTTTCGATGACTTCAGTGGACAGAGCAAGGTGGTGGATAACCTCCGCGTGTTCGTTGAGGCTGCCAAATACCGTGGTGAACCTCTTGACCACACATTGCTCCACGGCCCTCCAGGTCTTGGAAAGACAACACTGTCGAACATCATTGCCAACGAGTTGGGCGTGGGTTTCAAGATCACTTCGGGTCCTGTGCTCGACAAACCAGGCGACCTTGCGGGTA
>JAUNIK010000244.1 GCA_030523505.1 Prevotellaceae bacterium
TGCTGATGTAAAGGGCATTGTCATCAAGAATGGCAAGAAGTATGTCAAGTAACATATAATTCGTTGTATCATATAACAAATCCTCTCCAGAGCGTTCTGGGGAGGATTTATTTTTGTTGCTGAGCTTCGTTTATCAATGTATTTTGTAGGGGACGACTAGTCATTAATAGGTATTTAATGGAAAATATAGGGGCGATGTTTGCACAAATAAAATCTTTTCAGTAATTTTGTGGAGTGTAATTGCGCACGAGGTGTTCGGGCGTGATATAGAACGGAAAATCTGAAATGACCAAGACAATAGATATTTGGAATGATATAGAGGCTTCGGCGGCTTTCTCCTGCTTCACTCCTGAGGGTGGGGCAGGTGAGGTGCATGCCATACTGCAGGTGGAAGGTAGCGGTGAACTCTTTGCCGATCAGTTGGACAGACTGCTCGAGGCTGAGCGCCGACTGATGGATCGTCCGCAGATGGAAGGCATGAAAGCCATTTTCAAACGCTATTTCCTGAGTGATGCCGTAAACCAGGCTCCGCTGATACCAGAAGAAGAGGTTTGTTCGGTGAGTATCATACAACAGCCGCCACTAAACGGTTCAAAGGTTGCATTGTGGATATATCTCGCTGATGTGGATGATATCAGCAAGGAGAACGGCACTACCGTTGTGAAATGCAATGGGTATGAGCATTTGTGGGAGACCATTCGGGGGAGCGATGGTGATAGTTATGGGCAGGCAGAGGATCTGCTGAGGCGGTATGAAAGCATCCTGGCTGAGCATGGGGCTACGATTGCCGAGAACTGTATCCGCACATGGTTCTTTGTGCGCGATGTGGATATGCAATATAAGGGATTGGTGGATGCTCGCCGCGAATACTTCGAGAAAATCGGTCTGACGAAAGATACTCATTACATCGCATCGACAGGTATCGGTGGTGTGTCGGCTTCACGCAAGGCGATACATCAGTTGGGTGCCTATGCTGTGAAAGGTCTGGCTAAGGAGCAGATAGTATATCTGCAGGCTGCCGATAACATGAACCGTACAAGCGATTATGGTGTGACCTTCGAGCGAGGCACAAAGGTGATATATGGCGACAGGAGTCATGTGTTCGTTTCGGGAACAGCTTCTATCGACAATCACGGAAAAGTGGTTCACGAGGGCGACATCTGCAAGCAGACGGAGCGAATGTGGGCGAATGTTGAGGCTGTGCTGAATGAAGGTGGCATGGGATGGGATGATGTGATGCAGATAATAGTGTATCTGCGTGACACTGCCGATGCCGACATCGTGAGAGAAATGTTTACTGAGAAATTCCCAGATACACCGTTTGTCATAACCCTCGCACCAGTGTGCCGTCCGGAATGGCTCATTGAAATGGAGTGTATAGGAGTGACCCCTCCCCAGCCCTCCAGCCCCCCAGCCCCCAAAGGGGGAGCTTTTTAAGTGAAGAGTTAAGAGTGAAGAGTGAAAAATTATAGTGAGCGAGGAGAGACCTTAACAAAATAGAACGGGTGGGAGAGCGTTGGCTCTTCCACCCGTTCGTTTTGAATGAAAAGCAAAAAGGCTATGTTTAGTTACCTGTGTACTTTACGTCGATGGTATAGTTCATGAGGTCGAAGGTGAGGATGTAATCACCTGCTTCCTCAACATACCACTTGAAGTCTGGGTTACCGTTAGGAATAACCTGGAAACCCTTCTCTGCGCAACCACCATGGTTGATCTTGCAACCATTGGTCATTGGCATTACATAGTTACAACCCCAGTTACCTGTTGACAGAGGAGCCTTGAACTCACCTGTGTTAAGATGACCGGTGAAGGTGAAGATGAACTTGTTCTCCTCAGACTTTGTGAGTTTGAACGGATCATCAATGTTCCAACCAGCTGGTGTAGCGTCGCCAACGAGATAGAGGACGTCAGTCTTAAGAGGGAGTGCCTCTTCGATGATGATGACATCACGCTCTTCGTCGCAACTTGTAAGCATGCCAACGAGTGGCAGTGCCATCATTATTGCTAATAATATCTTTTTCATAAATTCATTTACAATTTTAAAATATATTTCATTCCACTCCCCTCTCCTCGTGGGAGAGGGGCTGGGGGTGAGGCTTTTTAGTATCCTGGATTCTGCTTGAGGTCAGGGTTTGAGTTCAGCGCATTGTAAGGGATAGGGAAGATTGCTGTGTGATTGTCAGCATCTGGGTTCTTGTCCCACCACTTGCCAGTGTTGAACTTGCCGAAACGGATGAGGTCCATACGGCGGCGACCTTCAGCGAAGTACTCGCGGCCCCACTCGTCGAGGAGTTCCTGCTCAGTGAGGGTAGCCTCAGTGAGTGCTACGAAGTCAGCAGCAGGGTAGTTGCGCTTACGAACACTGTTGAGGAGGTCGGCAGCAGCCTTCTTGTCGCCCTGACGGAACTTGCACTCTGCGAGAGAGTAGATGATCTCTGGGAGACGCATCTCTGTGTAGTCTGCCTCGAGCTGACCCTCGTCTTCGTCAGTGTAGAGAGGGTACTTCACGAAGTGCCATCCCGAGTTGTGGTCGCCCTCTGTGAGGTTGCTTGACGTCTTGCCGTTGATCCACTGATCAGGAGCCATGCCGTGGAACTGACCGATAGCGTCGCGGATGTAGAGAGTGTAGTCGCTACTTGGAGAAGTAACGCGCTCGCCGAGTTCGTTCTCGAGGTAGCCATAGAGGAACATACCCTCACGTTTGCTGTTGCCGAGGTTCTTGTAGAGCTTCATACGCTCGTCGTTAGGATACTTGCGGAACTTATCAACAGTCATACCGAGCTCATAGCCCTCGATGTGTGAACCGTCAGGGTTGTAGCTTGGTGCACAAGCGTACTTACAGTTGTGAGTACCCTGCTTGTTGCTGTTGTCGTGGAAGTAAGACACACAGTTGAGGTTTGGAGTTGTCCACCAGTATGTATCGCCCTGATAGTGCCAGTGGCTGTAACCAGAAGCGCCTGGGAAACCGAAGATAACCTCGTCGCAAGTCTCGTTGTTCCAGTCGTAAGCAGCATCCCAGCGTGGAGCAACCTCGTAGTTGCCATACTCGCCGTTGATGATCTTCTGAGCATAGTCAGCACAATCCTTGTAGTGATCCTCGCCAATATAAACCTGAGCGTTGAGGTAGAGGCGAACGAGGATGGTAGCTGCAGCAGCCTGTGTGAACTGGCCCTGCTGACCACCGTTACCGCCAGTAGCGTTAGCCTTCTTCTGGAGGAGAGGCATACACTCCTTGATTTCAGTCTCGATGAAGTCGAAGATTACCTTTGGCTCAACCTGGCCTACAGAGTTCTTTGACATATCGTTGAAGCTGACAACGAGTGGTACGTTGCGGAATGAGTCGAGAGCACGGAGATAGAGCCATGCACGGAGCACACGTGACTGTGTCTTGAGGGCGTTGAACTCAGACTCTTCGAAACCGAAGTCCTTGTAGTTGAGTGTCTCCATATCCTCGAGAACATAGTTACACTGACCGATACCCTGGAAAAGACCAGTCCACTCGCTATTTACCTGCTCCTGCTTGTTGTTCCATGTGTGATAGTGGAGCTCGCGCCACTTACCACCATCATCCCACCAGTTGTCGCGGGTAGGAGTGATGAGCTGGTCGGCTGTGATCTCGTTGAGAACCTGGCGAGACTGGATTGACCAGAAACAGTGCTCGAATGGTCGGAAGCAGATACGGATTACGTCCTGCTTGGTGTTGTAGAAGTTGCCGGTACTTACCTGGTCGTAGAGAGTCTCGTCCAGATTAGTACAGCCGGTCAAAGTTGCTGTAGCCAATAATGCAACACCTGCTATATATTTGAATATTTTCATAATAGTTCTATTTTAAACTTGTTATGGTTATCGTCATCGTTATCGTTTAGAAATCAATATGTGCACTTACGATGAACTGGCGTGTTGATGGATAGTATGTACGACCACCCTGACCACCTGGGTTCAGACCGTTGACATTGTAGTTAGATGGGTCAACACCTGAGAAGCATGTGAGAGTGAAGAGGTTCTTCGCTGTACCACTGATGCGAACACGCTCAATGAACTTGTTGTTGATGTTCCATGTGTAGCCGAGTGTCAGCATATCGAGCTTCAGATAGTCACCACGCTCGAGGAAGTAGTCGCAAACCTGTGCATTACCAGTGATAGGGAGGTTCTTGCCGTAAGCCTTCTTGAGCACGTTACCCTTGAATGACTGCATGCCATAGTAGAAGTCGTGGATGTTGAAGATATCGAAACCGAATGCACCACGGAAGAAGAGGGTGAGGTCGAAGTTCTTGTAGGTGAAGTTATGGGTCATAGAACCAGTGAACTGTGGAAGACCGTTACCGCAAACCTGATAGTCGTTGACAGTAGCGTTGTTAGCAAGGATCATATCGCCGTCCTTGTCGTAAACGATGAACTGTCCGTCAGGAGTGATACCAGCATACTTCAGGAGGTAGAAGTTACCAAGGCGCTTGCCCTTCTCGATACGCTGGAGGTTGTGCATTGGATATGGATCCTCTGTACCGCAGATATCGTAGAAGTCCTGACCAACATACTCTGAGTTAGAGAAGTCAACGAACTTGTTAGACATTGTTGCACCAACAACACCGAGGCTGTAGCTGAAGTCCTTGTTCTTGTAAACGTTCCAGTTGATGTCGAACTCGAAACCAGAGTTCTTCATTGTACCCACGTTCACGTATGTAGTTTCAAAGAGGTATGGAGGAACGCTCACGTTGTAGTCACCGAGGAGGTCCTGCTGAGTACGGTTGTAGTAGTTGATAGAACCGCTAAGTAATCGTTAAAAAATAACTTGGTACAATTTCCGCTCAGTTGATGCGGTATG
>JAUNIK010000245.1 GCA_030523505.1 Prevotellaceae bacterium
AGACTTCCAGAAGAAAGTGAAGGAAAAAGCGCAATACATCAGAGTGAGCGTGACACTGGCAAATCCAGGATTCGTCTTCGCTGATGAAATTGTTATAAGATAATCACATACCATCGAATTTTCGATTCTTCGATTTATCGAAATAAAAATGAAACAACCCGCAGCCACTGATGACTACGGGTTGTTTTCCTTTTATATTGCTTACACCTTATTTATTATTATACGCGTATGCGTAAAGGCGGATCTGCTTGATCATTGCCACAAGACCGTTGGAGCGGGTTGGCGAAAGATGTTCCTTCAAACCTATCTGCTCAACAAAGTACAGATCGGTGTCGAGCACTTCCTGTGGAGTATGGCCTGAAAGCACACGCAACAGCAATGCCACGATGCCCTTTACGATAAGTGCATCACTGTCGGCCTGAAGTTGCATTTTGCCATCAACAAGGTCGCACTGCACCCACACACGACTCTGACAACCATCAATAAGATTGTCTTCGGTCTTGTATTTCTCATCAAGTGGTTCAAGGTCTGAGCCCAGGTCGATGAGCAACTGGTATTTGTCCATCCAGTCGTCGAAATCATTGAACTCCTCAATAATCTCGTCTTGTATCTCATTAATTGTCATATTCCGTCTTTTTTAAAATGAATAGTTTATCTGAAGGGCGCACCTTATCTGGCACAGGCATTGATATTCGCCAACCTTTCTTTGCTGTCTCCACCTCTTTTAGATTGTAGCGTATCTCGTCGGCATTGAGATACATAACGCCCGTTGTAGGACCAGTGATGAGGAGTTTGTCGCCCTTGTTCAGTTCGCAAGCCTCAATCTGGAACTCCGCAACACCGAGCTTCGAGAAATACTTGATGCCCTTGGCACAGTACACCTTCTTCTCGGTTGCCACCGAACCATAATGCTTGTTCCATTCGCCAAGCATTTGACCCTGATAGTAGCCATCCCAGAAACCACGGTTGAACACCCGTGCCAAGCGCTCGTCCCAAGCGTCTTTCTGCTCCTCTGTGAAAGCCTTCTCTGCCTCTGGGTTGTCGATATCATGAAGGACAGCGTTGATAGCCTCATCGTAGCACGACACCACAGTGTGAACATACTCTGCACCGCGGGCACGACCTTCTATCTTCAATACACGCACGCCCGACTTCATCATTCTGTCGATGAAACGGATTGTCTTCAAGTCCTTTGGCGACATGATATATTTGTTGTCAACCTCCAACTGGCAACCGGTATCGGTATCTGTCAGTGTATAAGAACGGCGGCAAAGTTGCATGCACTCTCCACGGTTGGCTGAACGACCGGTATTGTTGAGGCTCATATAGCATTTACCGGAAATGGCCATGCACAATGCTCCGTGGCAGAACATCTCTATACGGATTTGTTCGCCCTTCGGACCACAGATATGCTCTTCCTCAATATGGCGGTATATCTCTGCCACCTGATCCATATTCAACTCGCGGGCAAGCACCACCACATCGGCAAACTGTGCATAGAAACGCAGTGCCTCGATATTCGAGATATTCAACTGGGTAGAAAGATGCACCTCAACACCCACACGATTGCAATAAGTCATCACGGCCACATCGGCAGCAATGACGGCAGTGATGTTTGCCTCCTTCGCTGCATCAACAATCTGGTGCATTGTTTCAATGTCCTCACCATAGATGATGGTGTTCACAGTGAGGTAGGTCTTGATGCCATGCTCATTGCAGGTCTGTGCAATCTCGCGCAAGTCGTCAATGCTGAATCGGTTGGCTGAATGCGAACGCATATTCAACTGTCCGATGCCGAAATACACCGAGTTTGCACCGGCCTGAATAGCAGCAGCCAGCGACTCACGCGAGCCTACTGGTGCCATGATTTCAAAATCAGATCTTTTCATATATAAAGATTCATTCTAATAGTCGTTTATAATTTCCATATACTCATCGTACGAGATGTAGCGTCCGCCCATTGATTCAAGGTGGTCGGTTCGTAGTTGACAGTCTATCATTGTCAAACCGTTGTTTGCCATCCATGATGCAAGGAATATCAGTGCCAGTTTCGAACCGCTTGGCACCAGTGAGAACATACTCTCGCCGATGAATGTCTTGCCAATGTTCTCGCCATAGAGTCCACCAACAAGTCGGCGACCATCGGCATTGAAATACCACTTGTCTGGTTCTTCCAACTCCTCTGGTTTTGTATCATCCCACACTTCCACACTCGTGCAGAATCCCTCCTCATGGAGTTTTGTGTAAGCCTCAACGATATGCGGTCCGAGCCATGCTCCTCGTTCCTCGATTCGCAAACTGCCACAGTAGCCGAGCACTTTATCGAAGGCTTGGTTGAACGAGAATGTGTATTTCCCTTTACGCAACAAGGTGCGCATTGAGTGACTGATATGTATCTCATTAGGGAAAATCACAAAACGCTGCATAGGGCACCACCACTGTATCCATGGTTCGTCGTTCTCATCACGGAAATTATTGTCTTCCTTGCGGAATGCATACCATGGAAAAATACCGTTCTGGTAAGCCAGCAACAGACGGTCGATACTCAAATCGCCACCGACAGCAAAAAGTCCGTCTTCCTCACCATCGCGTGGATCCGGGAAATCTATTCTGTTGGGATTGAGCCGGTATATCATACTATTGCTGGTTTATCATTGTTCATACCTACGGTTATCTCTCTCACGCCGTCTTTCTTCTGCTGCTTGCCGAAAAGTATCTCGCGCATAAGCAACGGATTGAGATAGTGCTGGATGACGCGATCCATCTCGCGGGCACCATACTGAGGGGTGAAACCTTTCTGGAAAAGGAACTGGCGTGCCTCAGATGTGAGAACAAGGCGGATGTTCTTCGCTGCGAGTTTCTCATCCAACTGGCGGAGTTTCTTCGAGAGGATAAGGTCGGCCATGTTCTTGTCCATATCGTGGAACACCACTGTGCCTGAAAGACGGTTTATGAACTCTGGCTTGAAGGTTTTCTTCACCTGCGCCATCATTGCCTCACCGCGGGTCACATTTCCGGCAAAACCCACACTGGCCTGTGAGGCATACTGGGCACCGGCGTTCGAGGTCATGATGATGATGACATTGCGGAAATCGGCTTTCTGACCTTTGTTGTCGGTAAGGCGCGCATAGTCCATCACCTGCAACAATATATTATATATGTCCGCGTGGGCTTTTTCTATCTCATCAAGAAGGAGCACACAGTTCGGAGTCTTGCGGATAGCATCGATAAGCAGTCCTCCATCCTCATAGCCCACATATCCGGCAGGACTACCGATGAGCTTGGCGACAGCGTGCTTCTCGGTGTATTCCGACATATCGAAACGCACCAGTTCGATGCCCAACTCCTGGGCGAGCACTCGTGCCACCTCGGTCTTGCCCACTCCCGTAGGACCAACGAAGAGCAGCGATGCTATCGGTTTGTTGTCTTCCAGCAGTCCGGCTTTCGACATCTGTACCGACTCCACCACCTGTGTGATAGCCTCATCCTGTCCGTATATCTGGGATGAAAGTTGAGAGTTGAGAGTTGAAAGAATAGTGTTATCGTCTTCCTTCAATGCCTTTGCATCAATCTTGCACACCTTTGCAAGGATATCATTCACCAACGCATGGTCGATGACCTGATACTGCTGTGCTCTGCGACGGCCGTTCTTGGTCAGCAATGGATGAATCTGGCGGAAAGCACACGCCTCGTCAATGAGGTCGATGGCTTTGTCGGGAAGGAATCGGTCGGAGATATGGCGGGCTGCCATCTCAACGGCATATTCCAGTGTATCATCAGGAATCACCACATTATGGAATCCCTCATATTTTTCTTTCAGTCCACGGAGTATCTCAACGGTCTCGCTCTGGGTTGGTTCTGCGATGTCAATCTGCTGGAAACGGCGCACAATACCCTTGCTCTTGGCGAAATAGCGGTTGTATTCCTGGTAGGTGGTAGAACCGATAAAGCGGATATCACCGCTTTCGAGGTATGGTTTGAGCATATTCGAGGCGTCCATAGACCCGTCGGAACCTTTACCCGCTCCAACAAGATTATGCACTTCGTCGATATAGATGATGGCTTTTCCTTCACTGCGCACACCATCCATAATGCTCTTTATGCGCTTCTCGAAGTCACCGCGGAACTGTGTTCCTGCCAACAGAGTACCTAAATCAATGGCATATATCTTATAGCCCTTGAGTCTTTCCGGCACATCTCCTGCTTCAATCTTTGCCGCCAAGCCATACACCAAGGCTGTCTTTCCCACACCTGGTTCACCGATATGCAACGGGTTTTTCTTGTCCTTACGGCACAACACCTGTATCGTTCGTTCCAGTTCCATCTCGCGACCTACCAATGGATTGTGGTCTTTCAGCTGTTCATTGATACATAGCACGAGATCACGCCAAGGGGCGCGCTGTGGTTTGCCTTCGAGTGGGTTGATCTCATCGAAATCATCGTCCATATCATCGGCTGGATCCGAGATATCTGCATCTTCCTCGTAGGCAGTGAGCACATTTGTGACAATCTCTGCCTCGGTCTGGGCGGTGTTGCTTACAAACAGATAGTGGGCATGCGAATCGCGCAGATGGAGCATCGCGTCCACAATATGTGGCACATCTACCTCCTCTTGTCCGGCTCCCATTGCCTGGGCTTCTGCATAGGTCATCATATCGTCCGACTGGCTCGAGATAATCAAATCGTACTCTTTGTCGCCCGGCACTTTCTCCAACTGCTGCATATATTCATCGATGCCTTTTATAAAGGCTGCGTAGTCGATTTCGCAGTAGTACAACGAACGGACGAAGGTCTCATCATTGATAAGACCGATAAGCAC
>JAUNIK010000246.1 GCA_030523505.1 Prevotellaceae bacterium
TGGTGCCATCGGGCCCCAGACGTATGATGAACGGATAGGGAAATCCGCAATCTGTATGGTCTTTGTCTTGGAGTAGTCGATGCTGGCACCATTGAACTTGTACGAGATAGAACAAGCCACAAGCATCACGGCGAGGATGGCTATCCCCGCGAAATGTCGCATTATGGTTGTCTTCTTCGTATTCATATTCATTATTCTATTAATGTGGGCGTTTTGCTGTTCCCACCTTATGTTATACCTAACTCTTTCAGACGACGATAGAGTGTGCGGTCGGAGATTCCCAATGCCTTGGCTGTCTCCTTGCGATTGCCGTTGTGCAGTTCGAGAACCTTACGCAGTGTCTGTTCGTTCTGCTCTTTCAGGTTATGAGGCAATGTATCCTGCAGATTGTCGATAACCTCTTCCACTTCCTGGAACTCCGGTGCCTGTGGGGCATGGGCATTGGTCATGTCTATCGAATAAGGCAGTGGTTCGCTCTGCGCAGTGTCGAAGGCGTGGGCATTGATATTCCCGTGCTGCTCGCCAAGTTGCATTGTCAACTTCTTGATTTCGGCACTCATCGAGTCCATATTTCGCTTCATCTCTGCAATCACCGTCCACAGCATCTCACGCTCGTCGGCATATCCCTTGTCGGCAGCACCCGGAATGACCGCAATCTCGCGACTCTCTGGGTCTTCAGGAATGAATTTCTTGATGGTCTGGGCGTCGATGACTCGTTCTGCGGAAAGCACCGACATTCGTTCGGTGATATTCTTCAACTGACGGATATTGCCTGGCCATTTGTATTTCATGAGGATAGCCTTTGCCTCGTCAGTGAGTTCTATGCGCGGCATATTGTACTGCTGGGCAATGCTCAATGCGAAGCTGCGGAACAGACGTTCTATGTCCTGACCACGCTCACGCAAGGCTGGCATCATGATAGGCACGACATTGAGTCGATAGTATAGGTCTTCGCGGAAACGTCCTTCCTTGATGGCCTTTTCCAGATTGACATTTGTTGCCGCTACCACGCGAACATCTGTCTTTATCGCCTTGTGTCCGCCCACTCGTATGAATTCGTGCGCTTCAAGCACACGCAAAAGTCGTGCCTGTGTCGAGAGTGGGAGTTCGCCCACTTCGTCAAGGAACAGTGTACCTTTGTTGGCTGCTCCGAAGTATCCTTCCTTCTCGCCGATAGCACCGGTGAATGCGCCCCTCTCATGACCGAACAGTTCGCTTTCGATGGTACCTTCCGGTATGGAACCGCAGTTGATAGCCAGATATGGACCACCCTTGCGCTTTGAGTTATCGTGGATTATGCGAGGGATTATTTCTTTACCAACACCGCTCTCACCAATGACAAGCACCGACAGGTTTGTTGTAGCCACCTGCAACGCTGTGCCGATAGCCTGGTCGAGTTTTTCGCTGGTACCAACGATTGAGTATCGACGCTTTACGTCTTCGATATTTATCTGTGCCATATATGTGAGTTTCATTTGGGGTATATGCCCCGTTAGACAGTGTTCGTTGTATTAATTCTCCTTCTGCTCTCTCTTCTTTGGAATAGAGAAACGCAACTTTTCACCATCGTCAGGACGCTCATGGTAGAGCTTTGGCAGAGGATTCTGCATAGGCTCATCGTAGTGCGCACGGTTGCGGCAAGCGTCGATAGCAACGTAGATGGCATTGCGGAGGATAGCCTCGTCGGCAATGTTCTTGCCCGCAATCTGGTGCTGTGCGTCACAGTCAACGATGCTGCATACCAATGGAAGATTTGCCAGAAGTATTGTGCTCTTGCTGTCGCTGAGCATTCTCAATGGCAACAGTCCCTGATCGTGATGCATTGCGAGAATGGCATCAAAGGCATCGTATTTTCTCTGTGAGAAGAACTCGTCAGCCTGATATGCACCGAACACCTGTATCTTGCTCTCTGCAAGTTCTGCGATTGCTGGTGCGATGATTTTCTCCTCGATGCCGGCAACTGGGTTCAGCGCGAGCACTGCGATGCGAGGAGTCGAAACATTGAAGTCGCGTTTCAGCGAGTTATGCAGTGTCTTCACCTTCTCTACGATAAGTTCCTTTGTAAGTGCAATGTCTTTCACACTGCCTTCGGTAGCCAATGCCACGCGAAGAATATCGTTGAGGTGGATAGGCTCAGCCTTCTGTCCTTCACCGATAGAAGTCTCGATGTACTTCACTGTGCCAGGGAAGTTGAAAGGCTTCATCTGTACCACACCACTGTTCATAGGACCGCATACGAGGACGTCGTATCTGCCCTCACGGCTGTCGGCGAGTGCTCTGTCGAGTGCTTTCACTCCGGCCACGGCAGCCTCGTTGGTTGGCTGTCCGAACTCCACCTTCACCTCCTCGTCGAAACAAGGGATGAGGTTCACCTTACCGTCGCGCACATCCTTCACATTGCTGATGATGCTGAACTGGCACTGTGTCTGCAGTACATTGCTGTGATACGACGCCACCTTTGGTGAGCCGTATATTATCGGCGTGCAGAGCTCAAGCATTTCTGGCTCTGCGAAGGTCTTGAAGATGAGTTCAAGTCCGATGCCGTTGGTGTCGCCTTGCGTTATTGCAACGCGAATCTTATGATTTTCCATTGGATATATCTGTTGTTATTTAGAGTTTCTGAATTGCAATTTCTCTTTTGCGGCAGTGGTAAGCAGACCGCAGGCAGCATAGATGTCCTGGCCGCGAGACGCACGGATGGTTGTTGTTATTCCGTGGTTGTTCAGGTAGTCACGCAGCGACTCCATCTTTTTCTCATCAGCACCGTGCAGATTCACATCTGGTATCTGATGGAACCGTATGAGGTTGATGCGACAGTCGAGGCCTTTGAGAAGTTTCACCAGTTCACGGGCATGGGTAGGAGTGTCGTTGGTGCCACCGAACACGATATACTCGAATGTCAGTCGGCGCTGGTGTGAGAAATCGTATTCCTTCATCAGTTCCACCACTTCCTTTATCGACATACCTCTTTCCGCCGGCATCAGTTCTGCACGCTGCTCTGGAATAGGCGAGTGGAGGCTGATAGCCATGTGGCAGTCGCTCTCGCCGAGGAATCGTTTCAGCTTGTTCTTTATTCCAACGCTGCTCACTGTTATTCGTTTCGGGCTCCATGCAAGGCCATACTCCGCCTGAAGCAGTTCTGTGGCTTTGAGCACGTTGTCGAGGTTGTCCATCGGTTCTCCCTGACCCATGAAGACGATGTTTGTCAGTCGTTCAATCTCTGGCAAGGCATACACCTGGTTCATTATGTCCCTCACGGTGAGGCTTCCTTCGAATCCCTGCTTGCCGGTCTGGCAGAACAGACAGTTCATCTTGCAGCCTACCTGACAACTCACACAGAGCGTTGCTCGGTCCTGGTCGGGAATGAACACCGTCTCCACCTGCTTGCCACTTTCTGTCGGGAACAGGTATTTGATGGTGCCATCCTTTGAATACTGTGCATCGCAGTGTGGCATTGTGCCCACGCAGTGCTCAGCACTCAGCAGTTCGCGGTTCTTTTTCGAGAGGTTCGTCATCTCGTCGATGCTCTGCACATGCTTCTGGTAAATCCACTGGGCAATCTGTCCGCCAGTGAAAGCGGGCATGCCAAGACTCTTTGCGAGAGCCTTGAGTTCGGCGAGTGTCATGCCGAGAAGCGGAGTTTTGGTCATCACATCTTTCATTACGCGCGAATTAGGATGCAAAGTTACAACAATTTAGCGAAATATCCAAATAAAATGGCATGAAGTTGGTCTTGTGGCCTTTTTCGTCTTCGATTTCGTTTTCGTTTTCGTTAATTTGTATTATCTTTGCAAGAAAATTACTACGGATATTATGCATAACATAGAAAAATACTATTCTTACGCATCGCTCATCGAGGCTGTTTCCAAAGGAAATGTGGCTTCGGAATGGGTTATGCTGGTCACAAAACCAAACGTCTCTTTCGGTCAGAATGCTGAAAAACGCCTGCTTCAGGTGGCAACACTCACCGGGGCTGCACTCGTTTACAGCGACTATTACAAGGTGGAGGCTGGTGAGTTGAAGGCTCATCCAGTCATTGACTATCAGTTGGGCAGTGTGCGCGACGACTTCGACTTTGGTAGCGTCCTCCTTATGAATGCCTCCATCGTCAGGGAGTTCGCTTCAACCACCGAAGCAACCCGCTATGAGTTCGCCGGACTATATGCCCTGCGTCTGTTCCTAAGTCGCAAGGGTGAGATTTTCCATCTCAACGAGATGCTCTACACCGAAGAGGAACTCGACCTCCGCAAGAGTGGCGAGAAGCAGTTCGACTATGTTGATCCGAAGAACCGTAAGGTACAGATAGAAATGGAGCAGGCTGCCACCTTCCATCTCGGAGAACTCGGCGCATTGGTGGACACCTCACGCTACGAGGCTCCTGACTTCACTATTGGTGAGTTCCTTGTCGAGGCATCGGTCATCATTCCTGTGCGCAACCGTGCAAAGACCATCCGTGATGCCGTGGAGAGTGCTCTGGCACAGGAGTGTGGGTTCGGTTTCAATGTCATTGTTGTTGATAACCATTCCACCGACGGCACAAGCGAGATTCTCGCTGATTTGCAGGTTGCCAACGACCGCCTGAAGGTTATCACCCCTGAGCGCAACGACCTCGGTATTGGTGGTTGTTGGAATGAGGCAGTGAACTCCGCCTATTGTGGTCGTTTCGCTGTGCAGCTCGATTCCGACGACCTCTATTCATCGCCAGCCACACTCCAGACCATCGTCGATGCTTTCCATGAACAGAAGGCTGCGATGATTGTGGGCTCTTACCGTATGTGCAACTTCCAGTTGGAGACACTCCCTCCGGGACTT
>JAUNIK010000247.1 GCA_030523505.1 Prevotellaceae bacterium
GTTTTTATTTGGCTCACACTGACCTGAGAGCAACGGTAACTTTATTTTAAGTAGTCTTCGAAATAGCGGGTGATGCGCTCGTGCAGATGGACACTCTTGTGACCAGCCATGTTGTGTCCTTCGCCTGGATATACGAAGAAGTCTGGCTGGGTGCCTGCCTCTGAACAAGCGTTGAGGAACTGCAGAGCATGCTGAGGAACAACTGTTGGGTCGTTCATACCGATGATAATCTGCAGACGGCCTTTCAGGTTCTTTGCCTTGTTGATGAGCGATGTTGACTTGTACCCCTCTGGGTTGTTCTGTGGAGTACCCATATAACGCTCGCCGTACATCACCTCGTACCACTTCCAGTCGATGACAGGTCCACCGGCAACGCCCACCTTGAACACATCAGGATAGGTCGTCATGAGGTTTGTTGTCATGAAACCACCGAAGCTCCATCCGTGAACACCGAGACGCTCGGCATCAACATAAGGAAGAGACTTCAGGAAGTTCACGCCACTGATCTGGTCGCGCATCTCTACGTCACCCAGATGATGCCATGTAGCCTGTTCGAAGTCGCGGCCACGATCCTCGCTACCACGGTTGTCGATGATGAAACAGATATAACCCTTCTGAGCCATATATGTCTCCCAAGAGCGTGACCCCCAGTGCCATGTGGCGTCAACATTATGAGCGTGAGGACCACCATAGACATACACAACGGTAGGATATTTCTTTGCAGGATCGAAATCCATTGGTTTCACCATACGCCAGTAGAGGTCGGTGACACCGTCGTCGGCCTTGATGCTGCCGTTCTCAAAGATTGGCTGATAGTAACCTTCCCATGGATCAGGCGATGTGGCGAGTGCGATGCTCTTGCCGGTCTTGGTGCTTGTCACTGCATATTTACGAGGAACGGTTGGTTCCTGCCATGTGTCGATGAGATAAAGACCATTCTCTGAGAGACGAGCCTGATGAACACCCTTACCATTGTCGAGCAATGTGCGCTTGAGAGTCTTGAGGTCAACAGCAAAGATGTTTGTCTGCAGAGGGTTCAACTCCTTCGAGGTGATGATGATGCTCTTTGTCGAAGGACAGAAACCGACGATGCTCTTTACAACCCATTCACCAGAGGTAATCTGCTTAATCTGGTTACCATTGATGTCCATCAGATAGAGGTGGGTGTAGCCATCCTTCCAGCTCCAGTAGATAAACTGGCTGTCATCCCAAGGGAGGAAGGTGATAGGGTGGAGCGGTTCCACGTATTTGTCGGAGTCCTCTGTGTAGAGAGTCTTTATCTTCTTGCCGCTCTCAGTGCAGTATGCATCGAGAGTGCAATGGTTCTGCAGACGGTTCAGTTCAAAGAGATAGAGCGTCTTGCCGTCAGGAGCCCATGAAATATTGCTGAAATATCTGTCGGTGACGTCCCCCAAGTCAAGCCATGTGGTCTTCTCACTCTGGAGGTCGTAGATACCGATGGTAACCTTGTGCGAGGTCATGCCCGCCATTGGGTATTTGTCAGGTTCGTAGGTAGCCTCGCGCTCGAAGGTGTTCACCTGTGGATAATCCTCCACCATGCTCTGATCCATGCGGTAGAAAGCCAGTTTCTGACCGTCGTTGCTCCAGAAGGTACCCTTCTCGATGCCGAACTCATTGCGGTGCACTGCCTGCCCGTAAACAATCTCGCGAGAGCCATCCTTTGATATCTGCACCTCCTTGCCGTCAGCATAGCGCACGAAGAGGTTATCGCCACGGAGTATTGCGTTAGCCTTCGATGCCTCGCAGTATTCCAGTTCGCCCTGCTCGCTCTTGCGGTATTCAGGTACGTTGCCACCCTTTGCTGGTTTGCCGTTAGCAGGGTTGATGAATGTAACGGCATCGCCGTCAATGTTCACCAAGACATTGTTCTCCCAGCGGTAGTTATAGCGCTGTGGGTAGAATTTCCATGCGTTCTTTCCACCGAAGTTCAGTTCTTCGAGTGTGAACAACTCCTGTGCTGAGACTGTGATTGCTGTCATGAGTATGATGAGAGCAGTGAGTATTGTTTTAATCTTCATTGTCGAAAATCTGTTTGCGTTTGTCGAAATTACCCTTGCGGTCCTTTGAGAAACCGCCCTTGAAGTTGTCGCGTCCACCGCGTGAGTCGCGTGATGGGCGACCACCGCGAGAGTCCTTGCCACCCTTGAAGTCCTTTCCGCCACGGAAGTCTTTGCCGCCCTTACCACCACGACGGTCGCTGGTGAATCGGTCCTTGCGCTCTTCGCGGCGCTCTTTACGACGCTCACGCTCGGCTTTCTCCTCTTGGCGCTCAAGAGAGTGGAAAGTGAAACTTCTGATGTCTGCCTCTTCGTTCTCTGCGTCCTCATCGAGGCGCTTCTTGAACTCGCGGTTCTTCTTGAAACGATGCTTCTCAGCCATCTGACGCTTGTCCTCTTCGGTCTTTACGACGCCACCTTCCTCGCGGAACACCTTCATCTTGCCGTCGAACATCTGGTACTTGCGGAACTCACATTCCAGAGAACCGTTATAGAGAGGAGTCTTCAGCGATGGTTTGAGGCCGATAGCCTGGAAACACTCGTCGCGGTATGAGAGCACCCATGCCTCGTTGCCCTTGAACTCATGCTTCAGGCGCTCACCGATCATCTTGTATGTGCCGAGCAGGTCTGGTGTAGAGATACGCTCACCGTAAGGAGGATTGGTGACGATGATTGCCGGATTCTTTGGCTGTTTGAAATCCTTGAAATCCTGCTGAGTGATGGTGATATCCTTCGACAAACCGGCAGCCTTCACGTTCATCGTTGCAGTGTTCACAGCCTTGATGTCGATGTCGTAGCCATAGATATGACCATTGAAATCCTTCTCGCGGGAGTCGTCGTTGTAAATCTCCTCGAACAGGTCGGCATCGAAGTCAGGCCATTTCTCGAAAGCATACTCCTTGCGGAAGATACCAGGTGCCATGTTGCGTGCAATGAGAGCCGCCTCGATTGGTAGTGTGCCCGAGCCGCACATAGGATCGATGAAGTCGGTCTCGCCTCTCCAGCCTGTCATCAGAATCATTCCGGCAGCGAGCACCTCGTTGAGAGGAGCCTCCACGCTGTCCTGACGGTAGCCGCGACGATGAAGCGACTCTCCTGAAGAGTCAAGACAAAGGGTGGCGTTGTCTTCAGCAATGTGGATATGCAACTGAATGTCTGGGTTGGTGACAGATATGTTTGGACGCTTGCCGGTCTTCTCGCGGAAGTAATCCACGATAGCGTCCTTCACCTTGTATGTAACGAAGCGTGAGTTGCGGAACTCCTCTGAATAGACGACAGAATCTACAGAGAAAGTCTTTCCGGCTTGGATATACTGTTCCCATTCGATGCCTTTGATGACATCGTACACTTCCTCGGCAGAGCGTGCCTTGAAGTGGTGTATTGGTTTGAGGATGCGGATTGCGGTGTGGAGTTGGAAGTTAGCACGATACATCATCGCCTTGTCACCGGTGAATGACACCATTCGGCGACCAATCTGCACATCGTTAGCACCAAGTTCAATAAGTTCTTGAGCAAGGATAGGTTCCAATCCCATGAAGGTCTTGGCAATAAGTTCAAATTCCATAATTATTCGAAAGTGTTTATAAACACTGCAAAGATACAAAAAAATCAGCAAAGCGACAACGCGTTTTGCTGATTTTTACTATGTAAAGTGATGATTTTCCTAATTATATCATCTGTACATACCTGTCGAAGGCTTTTTTGATGAATGAAACCCTCAGGAATCCCAGTTCGAGGATAGCCACACCGACGAATGCGGTGAGTATTCCGAGCAGTACATCGATGACATAATGATGGCAGGTATATACCGCTGTCCACCATATTCCGGCTGTGATGACGAAGAAGCACAGTGCGGTTATCTTGCTGCTCTTGTTTATCACCGCGTAGATGGCTGCTACGAGCACATACGCAGAGTGGAGCGACGGAACAGCGGCGAACACGTTCGAGTTGCCCGAATAGATGTTGCCGAACACAGGGAACGGCATCATGTTGTCGAAGCGTATCAGTCCTGCCACGCTTCCCGGAGTGTCGAAGCGAGCCTCGAAGCCGTATTTCAGCACATACCATGGTGGAGCAGCCGGGTGCACATAGTATAGTGCAAAACCGAAGAGGTTGATCCATAGGAATGCTATCGAGAATCGTGCACACGCCTTGCTTCTGCCCTTTGCCCAGAGGTAGAGAGCATAGCCGAGTGGCACTGGTACCCAGCAGAGATAAAAGAATCCTGCGAGGAGATCGGCCCATGCTGCGTTGTGGATGTTGAAATACTCACCAGGGATGAGAGTGCCTGTGGCAGTTGTTATACCGAACAGACTTTTCTCTGCGTTGTATATACCTTCGAGGTCGATAGGGTTGACCTCGTAGTTAGGAAGGAGGCGCATCCAGTCGTAACTGCACCCGAAGAGAATCCACGGAGTCATTGCCAGCGTGAATTTTCTTGTTGGTTTTATCGCCACAAACAGCGCCCAGAGAATTAATAGATATATGCTATAGAAAGCCATGGAATTTAAAGCCCCCCAACCCCCAAAGGGGGAGGGATGGGTATTTATGGATTTACAGATTTCTTGCGCTCCGTAGGTGCTCAGGCGAGCATGCTCGGAGTCCAATTTACAAATTTCTCTCTTGCCGTTAAAGAGACATTTAAGAGTCCTCCCCATCATGGGGGAGGTGCCCGCTTTGCGGGCGGAGAGGGTCTCCTTAGAACGTCGCCCTGAACATAAACCTCACACCCCATTTCTGCGATGTAGGCAACTCGTTGTATGTCAGTCGGCGAACATATTCCA
>JAUNIK010000248.1:0-2058 GCA_030523505.1 Prevotellaceae bacterium
TCTTCGTTAACGTTTTCGTTAACCCATCCGTACGAAGCCTTTCGCAATTTTTTACGGAAAATTGTTTGATATTTGCGAAAATATTAGTAATTTTGCACACGCAAAGAATTAATGTGCAAATATAATATTGAATTAAGATGAAGAAATTTCTCTCACTTTTGCTTATTGTGTTCATGGCACAGGTTGCTATGGCACAGTCAAATCTCACAGGTAAGTGGCATACATTCAAGAAGGGTAAGCCACAGTCAACAGTAGAAGTTTACAAGGGTAGCGATGGTCTTTACTATGGTAAGATTGTTGCTCTTGCTGATCCTGCCCGCAAGAATGCTACATTCGAGCACGATGGTCCAGACAAGGGTAAGAAACTCGTCGGATTGGTTATCATCAAGAAGATGAAGTTTGAGGATGGTGCTCTCGTTGGTGGTACTATCACCGACCCAGAGAACGGCAAGACCTACTATGCTTCAATGAAGATCAACGAGAAGACAAAGCAGCTCGACCTCCGTGGTTCTATCGACAAGAAGGGCATCCTCGGCCGCACCGAGCACTGGTCAAGATAGGAAGCCCCCCATAAACAATATAAAGCCCCAGTCCTATTTTGGATTGGGGCTTTATTATGATAACGCTTAGGACTGTAAAATTCCCTCCCCATTATTGGGCGGAGAGGGTCTTCCTTTTGTTCTTTATCACAATCCCCTTATATCCCTTTGGAACCTTCTGTCCCGCAAGGTTATACCAGCCTGTGCTGAGTTCAGTCGAAGCATCATCGTTATCGTTGATATCCTCAATCCCCGTTTCTTCATCGGTGAGTGGTACGATAGTGCCCATCATGCCCCATATCTCATGATTGCGATAATCATCGATAGACACTGCTGGCACATGAAGTGTCACTTTCTCATATTGCACACCATCAAAAGCATTTGACAGCACTGCTGGCACAGCCTCTGCATAGCAGAAAATATCAGTAATATCAAAGCCACTGTTGAAAACATAATCTCCAATATATTCGATGCTCTTTCCCAGTGTAAGAATTTCACATTCGTTGTCGCCAAAAGCCCAGTCGCCTATCTCTACAACTCCATCGCCGATAGTTATCTCCTTGAGGCTCGTGCAAAACTGAAAAGCCGCTCCGTCGATAATCTTCACATTATCAGGTATCGTCAGCGACTTCAGTCCAAAGCAGAGATAGAACGCAGCCTTACCGATACGCTCCACATTGCCAGGTATGGTGAGTGTTTCCAAACTCTCACAGTCATAGAATGCACTGCCCTTGATAGTCTTCACATTCTCGCCAATCTGCAGGTTTTTCAGACTCGTGCAACGCCCGAAGGCTCCATTGCCTATCTCCTCAACTCCATCGCCCATGGTCACTGTTTCCAACCCGAAGCAGTAGTCAAACGCATGATTGCCAAGGACGGTGATATTGTCTGGAATGTTTATCTCTGTAAAAGCATTACAGTTCCTGAATGCATAGTCTTCTATGACGGTCACAGATTCAGGGATGTCTATTGGCAGCAGTTCCCAGCAATAAGCGAAACAACGGTCCTCAATGCTGGTCACTCCATCAGGAATGTTGATTGTTTTCAGGTTGTGGCATTCATAGAACGCCTTCTGTCCAATTCTTGTTATGGTCTTTGGAAGAACCACAGAGGTGAGGTTCTCACAATTGGAGAACGAAGCCTCGGCAATAGATGTCACAGTATATGTAACATTGTCAACAGTGATAGTCTCAGGAATAACGACATCTCCCTCATAGTATTCGGTCACCTCGTACGACACTTCAGCCGTCATCTGGTCATTGTCGAGCAGATAGTAAATACCATCTATGTTCACATCATAGTTTTTTGTTGCACCCCACGCCGCAACCGCCAGCAGTGGCAACAAAACAGCAAGAATCAATCTCTTCATATCCATTTTTATTATTTATGAGCCTCTCCCCATCCCTCTCTTTAAGGTAAGGGCGTACAATCCCGGAGTAGGATAGATTTCTATTAATTTTTGTTGTTTATTCTCGTTTATTGTCTTCCCCTCGGCTAGCCCTCTCCGCCCTAACAGCAT
>JAUNIK010000248.1:2068-4789 GCA_030523505.1 Prevotellaceae bacterium
AGCCCTCCCCATCATGGGGGAGGTGCCCCTTCATGGGGCGGAGAGGGTCCGTGGGCTTTACAGCACCGACACTGGCAGCTGGCGGTCGATAGCAGCGTTGAAGCTTACTATTGTCTCCGAACGAGCGAGGCCCAGTGGCTGGAGTTTGTCGTGGATGATAGTCATCAGGTGATGATTTGTTTTAGCGTACATCTTGATGAACAGATCATACGAGCCAGTGGTGAAATGACATTCCACCACCTCAGGAATCTTTTTCAATTCCTCAACAACCTTGTCGAACTTTGAAGGATCTTTCAGATACAATCCGACATAGGCACAAGTGCCATATCCCAGAGCCTCAGGGTCGATGATGAACTGTGAACCTTTGAGCACACCGTTCTGCTGAAGACGCTGAATGCGCTGATGAATAGCGGCACCACTTACATTACACTCTCTTGCAACCTCAAGGAAAGGTACGCGAGCATCGTTAGCCACAAGGCTTAGAATCTTGCGATCTAACTCATCTAAATTACAATTAGCCATAAGTATTCAAATTTTCCTGGACAAAGATAAAACAAATAATTAACAATACCAAAGAAAAACCGAATTAATTAGTCAAAATTCACAGTTTTACCGCCATTTTTAGCCCCCATTGTTGACAAATTGTAAGTTATCCCCCGCATTGGCAGTGTAAAGATGAAAAATGATTTCCTGATAATCTCCACTCCGTGGTTGTATTGTCAATGTGAGTGTTCTTGCAAACAAGTTTGCCGCCCCCTCCCATCTGCCAATACGCTGCCTCTTATGAGTCAGCTAAGATTATCAGTAAATTAAAATGGCCGCAGGCAGCAAAATATTTAAAAATCTGTTCACGAGCCGGAGTCCAGCACTGATGCAGTTCCCCCGGATGGCCTCCCTCCCATCACGGGGAGGGCTGGGGAGGGGTCTCCTATTTTTAAGTATTTTGCTGCGACAGCGATTTTAGATTAATATTATGATGCACTCGAAGCTCATAAGAGCGAGAGTGGCATTGGCGTCAGATTCATTGGCAAAGAGTTTATTCTTAGGCAATGAATTTGCGACAAGGCAGCAAAGGCTGTAAGCCTTCATCATAATGTTAATCCATTTTTCATCTTAAAAAATAAACCAACTTTCCCCATTTCTCAAAAAATCATCCAAATTTTGTCCGGGATAATATATTTCTGTCCTATCTTTGCATCACAGGGTATAAAAACACACCCTCGCGTGTACAATATATATTATTAATTAAACCACATTGTTAAATTTAAAAACACATTCAGATTATGGAGAAGAACACATCACTCCCTGAGGTTTACAACCTTATCATTCTCGACGAAAGCGGTAGCATGAACTGCGTATGGGATCAGACAATCTCTGGTTGCAACGAAACACTCAACACCATCCGTCAGGCACAGGAGAAGTTCAAAGACTCACAGAAGTACTATGTCTCAATCTACGCCTTCCAGGATGGAGTACAGGCATCACGCTATCTCATCAAGAATGTCCCAGGCAACGCTGTCGAGGACATCACACGGAACGACTACTGTCCTGGTGGCATGACCAACCTCAACGACGCTGTCGGTATGACACTCACTGAGATGAAAGCCACCTGTGCCTCACATCCCGGCGCCATCGCCAATGTCACCATCATCACCGATGGCATGGAGAATGCCAGCAAGGAGTACCGCACCAGTCAGGTGGCACAGATGATCAAGGAGCTGAAGGAACTCGGCTGGTCGTTCAACTTCATTGGTGCCAACATCGATGTACAGGGAACCTCAGCCCGTTACAACATCGACAGCTCAATGTCGTTCGTTCAGAGCGAAGAAGGCATGCGTGAAATGTTCCACAAGGAGCGTGCAAGTCGTATGAAATGGTTTGGTCATAAGATCAAGTTAGATAAAGCCGCGGAAAATATGAGTCGTGAAGAGTATGTCGAAAGCCTGAAGAGCGAAGCCAAAGACTACTTCAACGACGACGAAGAATAATCACAGCCATCGCTCCTTCCTCCCCCCTCGGGGGTAGGGGGGCTGACGGGGCTTGTGGCTGTAATTTCGTAAAAATCGACCATTTTTTACCTTTCTGCGATAATAAATCCACAAAAATGTTGCTATAATACCGATAAATCGCTAAATTTGCACAAACATTTTAATTCAAGCAATATGAAAAAGATTATCCTTTGTGCTATGATGATGGTATCATCAGTAGCAATGTTCGCCCAGTCGGCAGCTGGTTCTGTACGATTCACTCCTTATGTAGGTCTCTCGTTGGCTACAATGACTGACGGTGAGGGTGTAAACATCAAGCCAGGTCTTGTGGCAGGCGCAGAGGCAATGTATGCCATTACTGATAAGGTTGGTCTTTCTGGTGGCGTGTTCTTTGAGATGCAGGGTTGCAAGGGCAAAGAAGATGGTGTGAGCTTGTCGCTCAACAACAACTACATCAATGTTCCTATCCTTGCTAATGTGTATGTAGCACCAGGTCTTGCAATCAAGGCAGGTCTTCAGCCAGGTTTCCTCGTATCAGCAAAGGCAAGCGGTTCGGCAATGGGTGTCTCAGCATCGGTTGACATGAAGGATGCCTACAACACATTCGACCTTTCTGTACCAGTTGGCTTGAGCTATGAAATCAAGAATTTTGTTATTGATGCGCGTTATAACTTCGGTGTGTTGAATGTGTTCAGCGATGCTGACTCAGATTCTTCACGCAACTCAGTGTTCC
>JAUNIK010000249.1 GCA_030523505.1 Prevotellaceae bacterium
TCGCCGTCAGGGGTTACCGTGGCTTCAATCTGTCGCTGTGACGCGCCATAGATATCGATGAATACCTGATCGCCAGGACCGAGTACATAGTTCTCTGGTGTGGCGATGTTCATGTTTGGCTCGAAGGTGAGGTTCTTGTTGTTGAAGATGTCACGACCGAACACACGGCGCTGGTTGCGATACATGAGTTCCATATCGCGGCGGAACTGCTCTGTCGAGTCTGGCATGAATGCTGTCAGTTCGTTCTGCATCATCATGGCATCATCATTCTCGTCGGTCATCTCCGCACCGCCCTGCTGAGCGATAAGGTTCGATGTATTCTGCTTTGCGTCGCCACTAGTCTGAGGCTGCTTGCCGCGTCCGCGACCTTGATCCACGAGACTGCGTGCACCCTGAACTTTCTGCCCGTTCAGTTCCTCGTATTTCTTGCGGAGTTGCTGCACGCGCTGCACGCTGACGCCTTTCTGCATCAGTTTCACAACAATCTGCTGCTGAGATGTACCAGCCTTCTGTTCTTTCTGAACAAACTCAATAATCTGTGCATCCGACATCGACGACTGTGCCATGAGCATCGTTGGCATCAGCGCCATCATAAGGAATGCAATGATAATTTTCTTCATTTTATTGTCGTTTTATTGTTTTATTCTTGTTTTGAAGGGTTTATTTTAATAAAATAACGCTTTTTCTGCGAATTTATTGTTTCTGCACCGAAATTTGTTTGTACATCAAACGGCTGCCGTACAGATACCATGCCTTTCCTTCATATATCCAAGCGCGGTTTGTGAGGATGTTCGAGCGGAATTCATGGTCGAAACCGCCACCGTTAGCTATTATCATCCTGCCAGGACGCAGATAGTGGAAAGCGCCGAAGGCCTGGCGGCTCGAGATGTTTGAGGAGAAAGCCTCGCCGAACGGCAGCGAGAGTGCATCGCCGGAGCATGAGAGTGAGGTAACCCAGTAGTTATAGCCGGGTTTGTCTATCTGCATTCCCAACTCATCATTCAGGGGCAGCACCGGTCCCACAGGCTTATACGCCCCCTCAACGCAGTGCATCTTGTATTCGCGCATATTCTCACAGGCATACATCTGTCCGTCCTGGAATGTCACATCGGGCAGATAATGCCACAGGTTGCCCACGATGTTCTCTATCCAACGGTATCGCATAGGATTGCGCTGATTGGCGGTAAACTCGTCGTGCATGTCAGCCCTTCCTGTATGCCAAGCCAGCGGGGCGGAGCATGTCTCGCACCAGTTGGTTGACTGGGCACAACTGCCGATGAAGCAATCGGTATCGAGATCCACGGCAGGACCGTCGAAATAATATAGCGTCTGATTTTTTTTCTTCTGCTCCACGATGGTCGTCACCTTTGCAAAGGTCAGGATATTGGCCTGTTCGCCCTTACAGATGAGAATGTTCGTGCCTACGGAAATTCTATTGTGCGATGAAAACATGCCTACGAAGCAGTTTGTGTTGTCTGATTTCTCGCGCTGATAATACATCCTGTGCCCTTCGTACTGCGCTTCAACCGGTTGCTTATACTGCGAACATCCATAGCCCAGCGCCACCCCACTGTTTCTGCATCCGTATTCCACTGCAAACAGCGAGAATATCATGTCAACCGTGCGGAGGTCGTAGAGTGTGTATCGCTCACCGCGCTTCTGGGCAAGGTTGAGGAAGTCCTGCGGAGTGATGTTCGACGAAGGGATGACATTGCCGAGGGAATAGAGTCCATCATCTTTTGCATAGCCTTCGAAGGCGCCGACATACACTGCATCGAGCACCTTGCCATCTTCAACGAACGCCGGATGGGGCTTGCCTTCGCGACTTATCACACGATACTCATAGCCGTCTTCCACATATCGTTCATAGCCGAACTTCGGGATTCTCACGAACACATCGCCATTGGTGCCATCCAGGCAGAATCCCGGTTCACCTTCAAACACGATTGTCTCCTCGCCGCCTTGCTGTATGATATTGCAGCGACGGATTTCCGACCATGGATAGACGGCATCAAAATCCGAGAATCCGGGGATATCACCCACGCCGATTTTCGCTTTCTTGCCTGCAGCATTGAAGCAGCGCTCACCGAGATTGCTGGGGTCGGCATTGTTCCATCTCACACCGTATCGCCCCGACTCGTCGGGCATATAATCGGCAGGCACCCACTCCTCAATATCCGCATCACCGTCATGGCACGCCGAGAAGAGCGCCATCGCCACCGACAGCGCCATCAACGAGAATATGTTCATGAACAGATGCTTCATAGTTTAAGGGGTTACTTTATTTCTTTTGCAAAAGTACAAAAAAAATCCCATACCACAAAGCACTTTTAATTAAATTAAACAAGTTTCGCAAGCTCAACTTTTTGGAGTTAGAGGGAGTTAAGGGAAGTTATCGGTCGCTTTGCTCCCTGAGAAGTTAAAGGACAATAGCTTTTATCGCGGAAAGAATTGGAATCAGAAGAGACAATCGTCCCTTAACTTCCCATAACTTCCCAAGCGACGAAGGAGCGATAACTTCTCTTAACTTCCGAAAACTGAGCAAGTCAGAAACTTGCGAAAGTTGAATTAAATTAAAAAATCTCGACCTATACGATTGACTTCTATGTAGTCTTCTTAATCGTACAGGCCGAAACAATTGGTTTTCGATGAGTGGATGAGTCAGAAATTACTGACTCCTGACTCTGACTCCACCCCCCGAAAGTGTGCATAAATCTTATGAATTATCTTGTCAATCCTTGAATATATTTGCAGAGGATTGCCACACCCTTGGAGTTGTGACCGCCTTCTGGAATGATAAGATCGGCAAAGCGCTTCGTTGGTTCGATGAACTGCTCATGCATTGGCTTCAGCACCTTCTGGTAGCGCTCCATGACCATCGTCACGGTTCGTCCGCGGTCAATGGTGTCGCGCTGGATATTGCGGATAAGACGCTCGTCGGAGTCGCAGTCAACGAATATCTTCAGATCCATCATCTCGCGCAAACGCTTATTAAGCAGGGTCATGATACCCTCGATGATTATCACCTGTCGAGGCTCTACATGAACGGTCTCAGGCAGTCGGTTCGAGATGATATACGAGTATGTAGGTTGCTCCACAGCGCGACCTTCACGGAGTTCGTTGATCTGCTTGATGAGCAGTTTCCAGTCGAAGGCATCAGGATGGTCAAAGTTGATGGCCTTACGTTCCTCGGGAGTCATGCCCGTGGTATCATTATAATACGAATCCAATGGCACCACCGCCACAGAATCCTTTGGCAATGCTGCTACAATTTTCTTTACAACGGTAGTCTTTCCACTACCCGTACCTCCGGCAATACCGATTATAGTAATATCCTGGTTTGTCATATTTTTCAATGTTGAGTTTTATTACTGCTGTTCCTTGATGAGATACACCACCACCGGCAAGTGGTCAGAGAATCCGTCGAGCCACACACCTCCGGCAGTGGTTCGCTTCGGTGTACCCTTGTATTTTCCGTCGGTCTGCATGAGGTAGTCGCGCTGGAAGATATCGTTCTGATAGAACTTCAGTGTTGAGCAGTTCTGCATCGTAGCCTTTCGATAATCCTTATGATCCTTTTCCTTCTGTGTGGCAAGCAGGTTTCTTGACATCACAACTTGATCGAAGAGATTCCACGCGCCCTGATAAGCCAATGTTCCGCGGTTATCCCTACGGAGAATATTCCACCAAGGGTTGTAGAAGTCGCCCTGCTCCACTTCTTTCATCTCTCTACGAGCACCGAGAAATTTTGACATCGAGGTATTATCCGGATCATCGTTCATATCGCCCATCACAAAGAATTTCATATCCGGCTGAGCGGCTGCAATGGAGTCAGTGAGTGCGCGCACCTGCTTGCCTCCCCAATCACGGAACTTGCCCTCTACGCCACGCGACGGCCAGTGACACACCACGACCGTGACATCCTCGCCTGCCATCTTTCCCTGTACACAGAGGAATGGACGGGTGGCATGGGAATTGTCGCCATTTTCATACACATATTGTTTAATAAAATGACAGTAAGGCTGAAACTGCTTTGGGTTATAAAGCAGAGCACAGTCGATACCACGGGCGTCAGGTCCCTCATGGTGGATATACTGCATTCCGCGGGCTGCCAGCGGTTCCTGGGCAATGAGATCGTTGAGCACATTGTCGTTCTCCACCTCTGCCATTCCGATGAAGGCGCATCCGAGAGGAGTCTTGTCGGTACCCATGTCGGCAAGGGCACGAGCCATGTTGCGCAACTTATGGGTATATTTCAGGGTGTTCCATTTGTAGGAGCCTGTAGGGGTAAAATCATAATCATTCTTGCCTTCGTCGTGGCAAGTGTCAAAAAGATTCTCCTGGTTGTAGAAGCCCACGGCATACATCGAATATTTCTTCTCTTGTGCCGACACACGGGAACTGCCCACGAGAACCAAGGCTAACAGTAATAAAAGGTACTTTTTCATATATAATCGTAATTTTGACTACAAAAGTAGAAAAAGAAAATGAATTAAAAGAATAATTGCCCCACTTTTTATCACTTCGGGGTTGCAAAAAGCACACGCCCCCTCTCAAAGCGCCCTTTTCAGCAAGCCATTCCGCCCCAAAAGCACCGCCGGAACACCTTGCGCGCACTGAGCAGCAGGGTGGAGTCAGAGTCAGGAGTCAGTAATTTCCGACACCTTTAATCTTTCTTCCTCCGAATGGACTCCCCTCGCCTCGTGGGAGCGCTCGACATCCCGAAGGGTGGCGCTTCGCTCCGTAGGGGCAGAAGAA
>JAUNIK010000250.1 GCA_030523505.1 Prevotellaceae bacterium
TTTTTTATATGATAATATGAATAATATCAGAGCATCATATTGTTAAAGTTAAATATTTTATTGTCATTATGTCATTCTGTCTAATAAATTAATTCGGGGTCCGCTCGGCTCTGCCGCTTTCCAAAGAAAGAAGTCCTATATTATTACCTAAATAAAAATAAGGCAGGAATCCTGCCTTATTTTATTTTCCCTCATTACTCCCCCTTTGGGGGCTGGGGGGCTTTACAAGAACGCATACTTCAACACAAACAGAAGCGCAAGGATTATCATACCTACATTCAAATCCTTATATTTGCCACTGCAGAGGTGAATCAGCACCCAAGTGATAAGTCCCATGAGAATACCATCAGAGATAGAATATGTCAATGGCATGAACGAGATACATACGAAACATGGGATGGCTGAAACATAATCCTGGAAGTTGACCTTACGGATGTCGTGCATCATCATCACACCTACCAACACAAGGGCTGGAGCTGTTGCCTGACCAGGGATGGCAAGGAACAAAGGTGCAAGGAACAATGCAAGAGCGAAACAAACAGCAGAGGTGAACGAGGTGAGACCGCTACGGCCACCTACATTTACTCCCGAAGCACTCTCCACATAGGTTGTTACGGTCGATGTACCGAGCACAGCACCGATAGTTGTACCAACAGCATCTGCCATGAAAGCATCCTTCAAACGTGGGATATTGCCCTGCTCATCTACCATTCCTGCACGGTTGCTGACACCGATAAGTGTACCGATAGTGTCGAACATATCGATAAAGAGGAAGGTGAGCACGCAGATTACCATATCAACGCTCAGGATACTTGCCCACTCAAACTTGCAGAAAATTGGTGCAAGACTTGGAGGTGTGCTGACGATACCTGTACAGTTGGTTACTCCGAGAGGAATACCAACAACAGTGGTAACAAGGATACCAATGAGCAACGCACCAGTGACATTACGCACGAGGAGAACAGCACTGAGCAGGATGCCGAAGCATGCCAGGAGCACTGCTGGATCGTGCAAGTTGCCAAGTGTTACGAGAGTGGCATCACTCTGACCAACGATACCTGCATTCTTCAATCCGATGAAGGCGATGAAAAGACCGATACCTGGAGAGATTGAACGACGGAGGAGCAATGGCATACAGTCAACAATCTTCTGTCGCAGACCTGTGAGGGTGAGAAGAATGAAGATGATACCCTCGAGGAACACTGCTGTCAAAGCAAACTGCCATGTATAGCCCATAGTGAGCACGATGGTGTATGCGAAGAAAGCATTAAGACCCATACCAGGAGCAAGCGAGAATGGCAGTTTGGCATAGATTGCCATCACGAGAGTAGCAACGACTGCTGAAACAACAGTAGCTGTGAAAACTGCACCAGCATCCATACCTGCATCACCGAGGATGCTTGGGTTCACGGCGAGGATATACGCCATGGTAAGGAATGTGGTAATACCACCCATGACCTCCTTCTTGAGTGTCATGGTCTTTGGATCAAATCCGAATATTTTCTGTAACATAAGTTCCCGTTATCGTTCTTTAGAAATTATACTTCACTGCGAGGGTTGGGTTCACATAGAACTTGTCGTTCTTGCCACTCTGACCAGAATAGATGAAGTTGCTGCTCACCTCAACCTCAGAACCTACAGAGAAGTGAGGAGTTACATTATACCAAATCTGTGGCTCTGAGAGGAACACGAGATGACGACCACCCCACCATGCCTTCTCACTCCAGAGATCAGCAAAACCTGAGAATGTGCACTTGCCTGATGCGAATGTCAAGCCCCAAACACCTGTAATCTGGAATGAAGCATATCCACTGCGACCAGTATTGTCACCGAAGAACTGCTTGTACATTGCCTGGATAGAGTATGTCTTAGAGAAGTCAGCACTATGACCGTTCCATGCAGCACCAAGCAAACTAGCCTGTTGGAAGCTACCTGCGCCACGGCTCAAACCACCATTATACTCCACATGAGCAGCGAAAGCACCACTGTCGCATGGCTTGTAGAAGTTGAACTCACGGCTAATCTCAGTATAAGCACCAGCCATGCCCTTGTTGTCAATATCAAGGTCGATGAAGTAGAACCATGAACCGAGCTTGTCAGCACGGAAATGCTCGAAAGTAGCAGTAGCAGTCTGACGACCAGCCTCGTCGTCAGAATAGATATGACGACCGAAGTCATAATGCAACTGGATGTTCTGAGCCATACACACGCTACCCATCATTGGCAGCATCATCATCACGAGTGAAAACAGTTTTTTCATTGTCTTTTTAATTTTATATTGTTATTAAATTTGTTATCGTTTTTCTTGTTGTTCTCTTTCCAATTCCTTCTTCTTCTCCTTACCATGAACACTCTTCACAGTGAGGTTGTCCATCTGCTGTGGCAAAACGGCATTGAGCACGATACCCACGATAGCAGCAATAGCAAGACCAGAAAGATGGATGCTACCGATAGCAACACTGTCGTTGGCACCATACTTCACACCGATAGCAAGAACGAGGATGAGGGCTGCCACGAAGACATTACGAGAATGAGTGAAGTTCACATTAGCCTCAACGATGTTTCTAACACCGACAGCCGAGATCATACCATAGAGGATAAGGCTCACACCACCGATTGTTGCTGCTGGCATCAAACCGATAAGGCAAGCAAACTTAGGACAGAACGAAAGCAGAATAGCGAAGCAAGCAGCAAGGCGGATCACTGCAGGGTCGAACACGCGGGTAAGGTTCAGCACACCAGTGTTCTCACCGTAAGTGGTATTTGCAGGAGCACCAAACAAACTGGCGAGTGCTGTTGCAGTACCGTCACCCATGAGAGTGCGGTGAAGACCTGGCTTTGAGAGGAAGTCCTTGCCAACGGTAGAACTGATGGCACACATATCACCGATATGCTCCATGATAGTAGCAAAGGCGATAGGCATGATTGCAATGATACTGCTGGTGAGGAATGTCATATTGCCATCTTCAATGACAGCAAGAACAGTCTGCTCACGTGAGAAAGGCAGGCCAAACCATGCTGCATCGCCAACACTCGAGAAATCAACCTCACCCATCAGAGCTGCCACAGCATACGAACCGATAACGCCCAAGAGGATTGGAATGATCTTGATGATACCCTTTGCCCAGATGCTTGCCACGATAACAATGGCGATAGCAACGATGGCCAGGAACCAGTTAGTGGTACAACTTGCGATAGCCGAGCCTGAGAGTGTAAGACCGATGGCAATAACCATTGGACCAGTCACTACTGGTGGGAAATAGCGGAGCACCTTGTCAACACCAAACGATTTGATGAGTGCAGCCATCACAAAATAGCACAAACCGGCACAGAACACGCCAACACAAGCATAGTCGAGAGCGAGAGTCTCAGTAAGGCCCTGAGCCACACCAATCTCCTTCACCGACATATAACCGCCGATGAAAGCAAAACTTGAACCGAGGAATGCCGGTACCATACGCTTTGAGATGAGATGGAACACGAGTGTGCCCAGACCAGCAAAGAGCAGAGTGGCAGACACCGACAAGCCGGTGAGAGCAGGTACCAGAATAGTGGCACCGAACATTGCAAACAAATGTTGAACACCAAGTATGACAAATTTGCCATACCCTAATTGACGAGCATCAGTGATACCCTCTTGAGGTTTGATTTCCATAACTATTATAATTAATGTATTACAAATTAGCAGTTTAGATAGCTTTTTGGATACCGTTTCATAGAAATCCACTACAAAGATATACTTTTCCCACCACAACACCAAATTTTTGTTAATAAAATAATGGCATTATGGTGGGAAATGCTAATTTTCTTTATAGAACCCACCTTAAGAAGGTGTACCCCCGAGCGTACCAATAATCACATGCGGTCAAATCTCTTCTTTCTAGAGGGGTTCTTCAAGCCTTAGAATCTTTCAATAAAATCAAAACAGATCACTATGCGAACCCGTCCTGATAAGATTGATAATATTCACAGTATCACTATCCTCCTTACTATATATAAGCAACCAATCGGGTTGAATATGGCATTCACGAGTTCCAGCAAAATCTCCCGTAAGCGCATGATCATGATTTGAAGGAGGCAGTTCTATGTCATTTGCCAGTTTGAAAATCACCTCATTAAGTTTTTCTTCAGGCAAATGGCGTCTTCTTGCCAACTTCAAGTCTTTCTTGTATTGACCAGTCAAGACAATACTTCTCATTCTGCAACAGCTTTTAGATAGTCCTCAAAAGTAGCGCAAACAGTAACATTTCGCTTTTCTTTTGCATCTTTTATTGCAGCCAGAGTTTCTGCCTTGGCATTTTCAAGTTCGCCAGAAGTTGGCTCCACAAGTTTGTCAGCCAACCACTGTCTATTTTTTCTGCTTAAGCCCAACGACTGTATAAACTGCCAGAGGCTTTCCAATTGAACAGTACTCATTTTACTTTCGTTTTATCAACCGATTGCAAAAATACGTAATTTGTTTCGAAAAACCAAATAATTCAATATTTTTCTGATATTTCTATCTTTCCACGCGTATCCCGCGCGGCCGAGCGTACCAATAATCACATGCGGTCTGGAGTGCATCAGCAATGCCATCTCCATCTAGCACCACATTCATGACACTCCGCCGTACCGTCATAGTACAGCTCCACATCTTCACTCCCACAACATGGGCACATTCCTGATTCCTGAGGTTTCATAAATATCCTTTTTTATTTTGGACGTGATATACAGTTAGGCACAACTATATAAAAGGAAATCAAAATAATCTGGCTTTG
>JAUNIK010000251.1 GCA_030523505.1 Prevotellaceae bacterium
AGCGTTATCGGCAGAAATGGGGGTAGAAAATAGGTATTAAAATGATTTAATATATACAATATATTAAAACCTCTTACTCTCCTTCTTTCCCACCGTCACGAAGTCAGAATGAGCGTTGTCACGTTGTCACATTGTCACACTGTCACGCAAGGTCAGTTTACGACACTCCTCATCATCTGCCCGAAACAAAAGGGGCCTATAATTCAAAAAATGAAAATTTCGTCGGAGAAAATATGGATAAATTGAAAATTTATTAGTAAATTTGCATCATCATGATGATGCGAGTCTCGGCTACGCTCAACAATCAGAATAAATTCTATTGTGTTCGCTTGCATGAGCCATGCGAAATGATAGTAACTGGAAAATAAATCACAATATGAGTTGCAATAACATTGATTTCGTAACATACTGCATCGGCAATCTCTCGCGCCGATTGAACCTAAGTGCCGTAGAGGTGTATCGTCGCCTCAAGCAGTCGGGCATCCTGACTGGCTACATAGTGCCGAGTTACGATGTACTCCACACATTTGGCAAGGAGTATCTCATGGAGGACCTCACCGAATACATGAGGGAGAAAGGAGTGTTGGCATAATGGAAGTTTATCACGCATCAACCGTTGTCGTGGATTCTCCCGACACAACACATAGCCGAGCTTTCCTCGATTTCGGTTCTGGATTCTATGTTACGACCTTGCAGGATCAGGCGGTGAAATATGGAGCACGCTTTACCAACCGTGGCAAAGAGGCTTTCCTCAATACCTATGAACTTGCAGATGACCTCAGCAAATGGAAGGTCATTGAGTTCAAACGTTACGATGAAGCATGGCTCGACTTCGTGACAGAGTGTCGTCAAGGAAGAGTTGTTGGTGACTATGATGTAGTCATTGGTGGTATAGCCAATGATAAAGTATTCCGTACTGTTGACCTCTATTTCGCTGGCGACATTTCAAAGGAAGAATGCCTTCGCCGTCTTATTTTCGAAGAACCCAACAACCAGATTTGCATCCGCTCACAGCAAGTACTCGAAGAATGTCTAACTTTCAAAAGTTCTCAGCGCCTATGAATACCCAGCACGACGAAGCCTACCATGCAATCTTGGAGGCGAAATATGCTCGCATCATCACAGAGATTAGCGAGATGCACAATGTAAGCCTTGAAGAAGCTATGGACATTTTCTACACCTCACCGCTATTACCTCTCCTTGAAGAAGGCGTTGCCGATCTCCATTGCCGAAGCGATAAGTATCTGGCAGAAGAGATTTGGCGAGAAACGAATGAGCTGCGAGAGCAAAGTTGAGTTTACTCGCACTTTGCCGAGTCGCGACTGAGGAAGACGATAATCAAATGGCGTAATTAATAACCGACGCTGTGGGTAGAAAACACAACGTGAATAAATCATCGATAAAAGGATACACGCAGCCCTTGAGCGGTGCTTAATTTACCTCAATATTAATTAATCGAAGTCATGGCAACAGTAGAATATAGTACGGATGGAAAGGTGCTGATAAAGGCACGCGATGTCGAAGGGCATTTTGTAGTGCCGGAAGGAGTGACAGAGGTTGGGGACTGTGCTTTTGAACATTGCCATTCATTAATAAGCATCGAAATTCCCGATTCATTGAAAGGGATTGGGAGTGATGCATTCTGGGGCTGCAGTTCATTGACAAGTATTAATATACCTAATTCGGTAACTAAGATAGGAGACAATGCTTTCAGAAATTGTGATTCACTGACAGACATAGAAATACCTGATTCGGTGACAGAGATTGGTTGGGCGGCTTTCCGTGGCTGTAAGATGATAAAGACGCCAATAATAGTGAACCAAATGTTTGTAAAGTTGCCTGAGACTCATGAAGGGCGCTATTCAATTCCATCTGGTATACAGTATATCTGTGGTTGTGCCTTTTCTGATTGTAAATCCCTGATGAATGTTGATATACCTGATTCGGTGACAAAAATAGGGGGGAAGTGCCTTCTGTAATTGCAGTTCGCTAATAAGCATAGAAATTCCAGATTCGGTGAAGGAAATTGGGGGATATGCTTTCACAGAGTGCAATTTTCTTAAGGCCTCAATCATAGTGAACAGAATGTTTGTATGGTTCCCAGACCCATTTGAGGATGACTATTCAATACCATCTGGAATTAAAATCATATGTGGTGGTGCTTTTAGGGAACGCACTTTCCTTAGGAGTGTTGATATACCTGATTCGGTCACAGAAATCGGGCATGGTGCTTTCTCTGGATGTAGTTCCTTGAAATATATAGATATACCTGACTCAGTGACAAAAATTGAGGGGTGGGCTTTCGATGGTTGTAGTTCTTTGGAAAGCGTTGAGATTCCTGATTCGGTGACGGAAATTGGGGAATATGCTTTCGCTGGTTGCAGTTCCATAACAAGCATTAAGATACCCTATTCTGTTACAGAAATTGGGAATGGAACCTTCTCCGAGTGTAGTTCCTTGAAATATGTTGATATACCTAATTCGGTGACAAAAATTGGAAGTTGCGCTTTTGGGGGGTGTAGTGTTATTACGAACATCGAGATTCCTAGTTCTGTGACAGAGATTGGAGAAAGAGCTTTCGTACATTGTAAATCTCTAGCAAATATTGAGATTCCCGATTCTGTGAAACAGATAGGGATTCAAGCTTTTGATGGGTGTGAATCTCTACGGTGCATAGAGATACCTGATTCGATTGTCTCCATCCCTTCATTTTGTTTTTCCGGCACCAAGTTAAAAAAGGCTTTTATTCATAAGAAAATTGAGAAGATTGAAAACCATGCTTTTGATCATTGTCCAATAGAGAATTATGAGGTGGAAGTTGACAACCCTACATACACTTCGAAGGATGGCATTTTGATGAATAAAGCCGAGACCACAATAATAAAATTCCCTGCCAGGAGGGATATTAAAGATTATAAAATCCCTATTGGGATTCAATCTCTTGGCGATTGCGCTTTCGGGGGAGCCTTGTTTCAAAACATCGAAATTCCTAATACTATCAACAAGATTGATTCTAAAGTATTCTTTAATTGCAATAAACTCACTGAAATACACTTACGAGTGAAGGATCCATGTTCCATCACCGTCAGTGATGATGCATTTGAATATCTCAATCTCGATCATTGCACGCTTTATGTACCTATTGGCACTGGCTATGCCTACCGTCATCATCCGGTGTTCGGGCAATTCAAGGAGGTGGTGATAGAAAGATAGCACTCCCTGAACAACCTTTACCAAGAAATTGGTATTCCCTGTGGCTTTCCACCAGACATATATTCCGCATAACTTGCAGTGAAATCTGTTGAGTTATGCGGAATTTTCGTTTGTTGATGCTCTGGGCAAGATTGCTTTTTCTGCTGCTTTCTGTCCGAGGAGGGGGAGAAATGTCCTACTTTTGTAGCATGTTTATTGAACATGTTAATATGAATATTAAATAATGCTTAAAACATTGATGGAAGAAAGTAGGACAATAAAGGAAGAATTGCTCAAGATTGGTCTTGAGGTGGAAGAGGTGGTTGAGGCACCTTATTATGAATGTGGTGTGCAGGCTGGAATGCCTACGGATTATGGGAACGTTGCCGAGGGGTATTATCAGATTCCGGCGAGCTTGTTTTCCGAAGGAGTGTCGTATGTGGTGAAGGTTCATGGGGAGTCGATGAAGGATTTTGACTTCCGCGAGGGTGACAACCTGTTGGTGAATGTGCAGTATTCTGCCGAAAGCGGAGATATTGTGATTGCAATGATCAACGGCGAGTGTACTGTGAAGGCTTACACAAGGGATATGGATGGAAACCGATGGCTGATTCCGGGCAATCCTGCGTTCTCGCCGATCCTGCTCAACCCTGATGATGAAAACCGAATCATTGGTGTGGTGGGAAAGATTATCCACGACAGTCCTCGTATGTCGTACAGCGACTGTATGAAAGCCATTTCAAAGGTCAAGAAAGATGTGAGCAAGAAGACATACGACGATGAGGATATTGCTCGCGCTATAAAGGGTGCGATGGAGATGATGGAGCAGAGAATACTGAAAGGCTCGCGCCCTTGGTTTGCTGTGTACAGGACTTTCACGGACAAGGGTATTGTGGCCAACGGCGACTACAATGGCTTCTATTCCATCATAGAGAGGCTCATGGGCGATGAGATGCCGAGGATAAACATCAAGGATATGAGGGCAAGTCTCGATATTATGTCTTTCGCCAAACCGGTTTCTGAGTGGGTGATTGATAAAGCCCCTGTGCCAAAATCGAAGTTTTTTGATTATAAGGATGTGGCTATTGCTACTGCCAATGCATTGGCCAACGTATAGAACTGACCAATCACTGACCAAATGCTGACTATTTACTGACCGAAACAGTGGGTTGCGGCACTTTGCTGACTATCTTACTGACTATTAACTGACTCGTTGCTGAAAAAGCAGCGGGTCATTTTTTTTGTTCGTACTTTTGCATTGTTGAAAGGGCAAAACACCCTGAGACAGAGTCCAAAGGGGTGAGGATGACTGGCCAGCTCCAAACCTCGGACAAACACCTTTTTAATATTTTTAATTAAGGTATGAATACAAAGATTCAAGTTTTCAATCACGAGCAGCTCGGGCAGATTCGAACAATGACAATGCCTGACGGACAAATCGGTTTCGTGGGCAAGGATGTAGCAACAGTGCTGGGATATAAAGATGCTTCGAAAGCACTTTGCGACAGAGTGGAGAACGATGACAAAACCACATTACTAATTCAGCAATCTGGTTCGAACTAC
>JAUNIK010000252.1 GCA_030523505.1 Prevotellaceae bacterium
CTGTGCATCACATTGAATATTTCCTCGAGCTGGCATTTGATCTGCACGCCGGTGTTGGTGCCGATCTCTGTGATTTCCTTGATGACGGTGTCGAATGGTTTCTCGCATTTCGCCAGATCTACGATCATCATCATGTTGAAGAATTCCTGTACGGTGGTCTGCGAGATGTCGAGGATGTTGATCTGCTGTTCAGCGAGATATGTGCACACTTTGGCGATGATGCCGACGGTGTCCTTGCCCACGACGGTGATTATTGCTCTTGTCATAATTTTATATGTTTGTTGTTATCCTTATGCAGAAAATATGCGCAACTTGCGGTGCGTCAGTTATTTATTTAAATAAGCGGCTGCAAAATTACGCATATTTTTTCAATTATGCAAGAAAAACGTGTATAATTTGTTGCAGAATTATACACCCTGAATAAAAATAAGAGAATTTTTAAGAGCAAGAATTTACGGCGTAGCCGAATCCAGAATCCTCTGCAAGCGCTCACGCTTACGCTCCTTCTTCGACTTTCCCCCATGGTCCAGTTTCAGCAACTTACTCACACCCCAGACCGCCAGTCCCAGCAGATTCGCACCACCACCCGGGTCGATACTCTGCAACTCGCGGTCTGTTTTCGTACCACCAAACCCCATGCTCACCGCGTTCGGGTTCACCCTCAGTCCAGCATGGCCATTCACCTCCACCTCATCAAGCAGGAACGTGCGGCGAATCATCACAATCGTGTCCGGCAGCGCCTCATAATCAAACACAGCCCGGTCGTACACCTCGTGAGCAAAAATCACCTCGCCCACCTGAGGCATCACCACAAACTGTCCCCTCTGGTCGGTATATCCCAGTTCCTCGCCGGCATTGCCCACCACAGCCTTCACCACCGGATTGCCTGTCTGGTCGTCGATGAGCGTCACACGCCTCTGCCCCCAGGCACACCCCAGGCAGCACAAAAAAATGATTGTCAATACTGAGCGAAACTTAATCATGCAATGAGGAATTATTCTTGGATGCAAAGTTATACAACCTCACGCAGTCGTGCAAACAAACCGCGTTAAGCATTGCCAACGAGTGTTAATGTTATTTTTCTTTGGCATTATTTAACGCGGGTAAATCCCCTCCACAAAAAAAAACACCCGGGCGCATTGATGCCCGGGTGCTGAATATTTACTTGTCTCCATAGTGCCCATAGACAGAGAGCAGTATGACGGTGATTGTCGCATCGTGTATTTCATAAACCATACGGTGCTGCTTGTTTATCTGGCGCGACCAGGTTTCAACCTCATAATGCTTCAAACGCTCTGGATGGCCTGTACCTGTGCGAGGGTGATTCTCTATCTCCTCTAACAGTTTGGCTGCTTTGGTGAACAACTTGGGCATATTGCGATGCAAGTTGACCAAATCCTGCTCAAACTTGGGGGTGGTCTTTAATGTATATTTCATAGCGACTCTATATGAGCTATCAGTTCTGCTGCCGAGCCGTATGTAGTCACATTTCCCTCTGCCACCATTTCCTTGGCCTCGTCTATCTGCTTGTAGAACTCTTCACTTTCGTGAACTGAAGTTTCCTTCTTCTTGGTGACTTTTGCACCTAAAGAACGCAAGGCCTCAATGATTTTCTTGATAGCCTTATTGTTCTCGTCATATTGTACGGTTATTGTCGTCATTCTCTCAGAAATATTTGTTTCGGTGCAAAGTTACGAAAATAATCCCTTACAATGCAATATATTCGGGAAATTTTTTAGAATTCCACAATCAGAGTGGCTCTTGGTTCCAGGGGGAGATCTGCGCTGAGATCAATGGCCTTGCCGGTGATGACATCGCGTGCCGACTTCTTCTCACCAATGATTTCAGCATAGCGCTCCACATCCATCTGTGCAGCCTTGTCCTGACCGTTCACGATGGTCATGCAGGTCTTGCCGTCATACTGGCGCGCAATGACATACACGCCCTTGTGAGGGATGAACTGAGTCATACGGCCCTTTGTCACGAGGTCATTGCCCTGACGCCAGTGGAGGAGGGTAGAGAGCCATGTGAAGGCAGCATTCTCCTCGGCTGTGCGACCTTCGGCGGTGAACTTGTTCTCGGCATCGCCCGGGAATCCGCCAGGGAAGTCGCAGCGCACATATCCGTCGGTCTTCTCCTTCGTGCCGTTCATCAGCACCTCCGTTCCATAGTAAAGCTGAGGAATACGGTTGCAGGTGAGCAAAATCGCAAGGCCCTGCTGCAGTTTCTTCACATCCTTGCCTTTGCCGAGGAAACGGTCAGTGTCGTGGTTCTCGAGGAATGCCATCACACTCGATGGATTTGGATAGAGGTAGTCGTAAACAAAGTTATTATACACCCTGTTCATACCATTGTTCCATGGGTCAGTGTCCTCGTTCTTCGCCTGATTGATGCGGTCGAAGAAAGCGAAATCCATCACGGTGTTCAGATATGAGTTCTTCTCCGAGAGTTTCGAATCCTTCTGCAAAGCCGCGGTATATGCAGGTTCCACAACCCACGACTCACCCACGACATTATAGTTTGGATACTCCTCGTTGATTTCCTTCATCCAGCGAGCCATGCCATCATAGTCGGCGTAAGGATATGTGTCCATGCGGATTCCGTCGATACCCACCGTCTCTATCCACCACTTTGAATTCTGGATGAGGTAGGTCATCACATGAGGGTTGCGCTGGTTGAGGTCAGGCATTGAAGGCACAAACCATCCATCGACAGTCTCTGCGAGGTCCACCTTCGAAGCGTATGGATCAACCGTCGGGGTGAGCTTGTAGCTTGTCTGCTTGTACAGTTTGTTGATACCACCCGCGTAGGTCGTCGACTGTCCCGGAGTGTCGGCAGCCTTCGCCTCTTTCGGTGCAAAGAGCCACTCGCTATTGTTGAGCCAGTCCTTTGAAGGCAGGTCGCTCAACCAAGGGTGGTCGAAACCGCAGTGGTTGAAAATCATATCCATCACCACCTTCAGACCCATGGCGTGAGCCTCGTCGATGAGTTGGCGATACTCCTCGTTCGAACCGAAGCGTGGGTCGATACGATAGTAGTCGGTGGTGGCATAACCGTGGTATGTGCTCACATTGCCATGGTCAGGCGAGTCGTTCTCGAGAACCGGAGTGAACCACAATGCTGTCACGCCCAGTTCCTTGAAATAATCCAGATGTTCGCGTATGCCCGCGAGGTTTCCACCATGGCGCAGTGAAGGCTGTGTGCGGTCCACACGATAAGCCGACTTGATGCCCTCGGCAGTCACCTTTCCGCCGCGTCCCTTCATCGTGTTGTCCGCCATGCGGTTCATCTTCGAACCCTGTGCAAAGCGGTCAGGCATGAGCATATAGAGCACATCAGAGTTGTCGAAACCCTTACGCTCATATCCCGCCATCTCTCGCTCGAGGAGAGGGTAGTTTATAACCTGCTTCTTCTTGCCGAGAGTGAGGCTGATAGGCATCTCGCCAGCCTTCGCACCAGTTAGGTCCACATATACGATAAGGTAGTTTGGCGACTCCAGTCGAGCCACATCAGTGACCTTCGCCCCCGCATAGTCTATGCTCACCTGAGCTTCGCGTATGCCCTCGCCGTGGAGCATGATCTGCAGTTGGGTGTTCTTCATCCCCACGAACCAGTTGGCAGGCTCAACGCGGTCAACCACAGGAACTGTCTTCTTTGCCGCGAAAACGGATGTAAATAAAGATAATATTGACATTAAAATGACGAATCGTTTCATAATATGTTGTATTGTTTAATGAGTATGGAGAATAAGAGCACTCTGCGCTGGCACGGCAACTATGTTTCCCTTTACTTTGTCTATACCATTCTCATCGATTTTGATATTGCGACAAACGACAGTATAGTCGCCCTCTGGGATTGCCACTTCACGAGGCTGGCGGTTGCTGTTCAGGATGACGATGATCTTCTCCCATGAGTCGCCCACAGCCTTGCCGTTCAACTCCCATGCCACCACATTCTCCGAAGTCTCGAGGAAATGCAAGTTCTTTCTCACCAATGCCGCATCGCCCATACGGAACGCCTTGTGGTTCTGGCGCATGTGGATGAGGTTGCTGTAATACGAGAACACCTGTGGATAGCGCTCGAGGTTCGACCAGTCGAGGTGGTTGATTGAGTCTGGCGAGTTATACGAGTTGTGCACTCCCTTCTTGTCGCGGAGCATCTCCTCGCCCGAGAGCATGAACGGCACACCCTGAGACGTGAACACGGCTGTCTGAGCAAGCAGGTCGAGGCGAATCAGTTCGTCCTCCTTGATATTCGGGATAGACATCTTCAGTCGGTCCACAAGACATGGGTCATCGTGACAACTCACATACGAGATGTGCTGAGCAGGCGACTTTGTCCATGGTTCGCGGTCGCATTTCACATCCGGATGAGCGATGGCACCAACGATACCAAACTTCACAACTTCCTCATTGCCAGCCACTCCACCGAGGAATGCAGCCTGATGATTGTCGAAGAACGGACCGCGGAGAGCATCTCTCAAATCGTCGGAGAATGCCGCAATACCATCGAGTTTGTATGTCACAGCCTTCATCGCCAGTTTGTCCTGAGGATAGGCACATGTGCCCGCACTCCAGCCCTCGCCATAGATGAAGATTGAAGGATTCACCTTATTCACTTCCGCGCGTATGAGATTCATTGTCTCCATATCGTGGATGCCCATCAAGTCGAATCGGAAACCGTCGATGTGATATTCGTTAACCCAATACATCACCGACTCAATCATGAACTGGCGCATGAGCGGCTTTTC
>JAUNIK010000253.1 GCA_030523505.1 Prevotellaceae bacterium
AAAAGTAGTACAAAAACCACAATAAAAGGACAAACGGGATGTCCGTTGTATGAACACCCCGTTTTCTTGTATGAAATGAGAAACAGAATAATACTGCTTGTTAACTTCCGCCGAAAAACTACGGCAGAAGGTCAACGTCTGGTGCAGTGTAGTTGTCTATGTCAAGGTGGAACTGCATCAGTTCTTTGAGTGTATGACGAGGAGCCGGACAGTCGTCAGGCAATGGGAGATGAGAGAACTGTTGGAAATAAAGCAGACAGGCATCGCGCCACCACCAGGCATCCTTCGCTTGGCGCACGAAACGACGATGCTGACGTTCATATTTGTCAGAATCGATATATGGTCTTATGCTTTCCCATATTCTCACAAAGTCCTCAGTCTCACGCACTCCACGATCGTATCTATGGCAAAGTGTCTCCCACAGGGTTTCGCCATTTGCCATACGATGGTTCCATGCAACATGGTGGAACCAAAGCAGCAATTCCTCCGGACAGGTATTGATATTCTCGTACATAGAACGCAGCGGTTCTGGATATTGTGCAATATTGCCCGAACCGGTAGCGATGGTTCGGTCGAAACCAATTCCAATGCTGTCGGCTTTATGATAATAACGAGGCAACCAGTCCTCGCGCCATCCTTCGTGATAACACCAAGGTTCCGGTCCGTAGTGATGCCCGCCGGCAAAGATATGATGCAAACCTAAAGGCATCATATAATCCACTACTGCATTGTATGAGCGAAGCAGAATATCGGTCACAGGCTGTACGAACCGCTCATCGTCGGTATAGTATTCGCGGAGGAAATCCTCGGCTATCTTCCTTGCCGACAGAGATGGATCGTTTGCCAGTCTGCCCACGGCATACCAGTTGGCCATTGCTAGATCGTTGGCAGTCCAGTTGTCGCAATCGCCAATATTCGACACTGTTGCAACAGGAATGCGCGAACCATCAGCCTGCAGAGGCAAGGTATTGATGATTTCCTTCCACATTGGAGCAAGGAAACAAGTCTGGATGCTGTTGCCGGTATATTCCTGTGTTGCCTGAATCTCAAGCATCATACGGGTGTTCTTCAACCCGAAGAACAGCGGAGAGAGTGGTTCGCGTGGTTGGAAATCAATAGGACCGTTCTTTATCTGCACTATGACATTATCATGAAACTGTCCGTCGAACTTCATAAACTCATCATAAGCCTGCGATGCCCTGTCGCCACCTTTCGGCGAATAGACAAAGGCTCGCCACATCACTATTCCACCGTGTGGTTTCACTGCACGAGCAAGCATATTCGCACCATCAACATGCGTGCGACCATAATCCATCGGACCAGGTTCGCCTTCGCTGTTAGCCTTCACCAGGAATCCACCGAAATCAGGAATCAAGCGGTATATCTCGTCAGCCTTCTTCCTCCACCACTCCACTACATCAGCATTCTGTGGGTCAGCAGTATATACATCACCGAGAGCCTTTGGCGAGGCAAAGTTCACCGACAGATATACTTTCATGCCGTAAGGGCGAAGCACATCAGCAATCTTCTTTGTCTTTCGAAGCATTTCCGAAGAAAGCATCATCGGTTTGGCATTGACATTATTGAGCACCGCACCATTGATGCCGAGCATCTGGTTTATTCTGCCATACTCGCGATATTTGTCGCATAGATTTACCGGCATGGGCTGCTCATCAGCCGGAATCTCATTCCATTTCCATATACTCCTGCCGGCATAACCACGCTCAACTGTTCCATCGGGGTTATCCCAATGGTTGAGCAACACCAGTTTCGGGGCTTTTCCCACAAAAGGGCGTACTACTTCTGCCGCATATCTGCCCATTACCTCATAGCCTTTCGGATTAAGATGCAACCAATCGTCGCTCAGTTCAGGTTTCAACTGATGGTGGTCATTGTCATCGCGTACTTCTTTATCGAAATCTACGATACCATCGGCGATGGTTTGTGTACGAATCCATTCGTTCACTGTCTCACGGCAAGCCTCGTGGAAATAAGAATAATAGTTGCAGTTTTTGAAAGGACAGATTGTAGTCAGCAAAACCTTCTTGCCCGCTGCATGAGATTTATCAACGAGCGTTGTCAGCGATTCAATGAGTTCCTTGGCCGTTTTCTCACTGTCGCTGGAACTGCCAATATCATTCACTCCTTCGAAAATAATCACCGTGCTCACGCCTCGCTGTGCCAAGATGTCACGGTCAAAACGCTTCATTGCTGGTTCACTCAACCCACCGCGCGTCACATGATTACCGCCGATTCCGAGATTCAGTACACCGACATTGCCTTGCAGAGCCTCCGCCATCCGGTCGGTCCAGCGATTCTGGAGGTTGTGGGTAGTGCCACGACCATCGGTAATGCTATTGCCAATAACAGCCACCACAGGCGTTTCCGCTGTTGCCATCACATCTAGCGAGGCTATATTATACCAGTGGTCAAGTCGCTCAGCACCAACGCCAAACGGAGTCTTCGGCTTTGCCTCGCCATTAATAATATAAGAGGTAGTGCGCGACCCACGGTGGGAGGTTGCATGCTCAGGTGTTTCATCGCCATAGCATATCGTCACAGCGAGTCGCTGCAATGGTTTGAGATTATAGTCCAGTGCGTCAGAGAACACATCCTTGCCTGCTTCAATCCTCAGATTGCGCTTGCCGTTGAAGGTCAGATACCGCGCTGATTTCACATCAATATCGCACGAATCCTTTGCATCGGCTATATAGACGGAACGAATATCGACTGCCTTATTGCCAAACACATTGCTGAACTGCATTCTGAGACGCTTGCCCCCCAATGACACATGTATTATCTGGCGTATAGAACGGTTTGACAACAAACTGCGAGGCATATCCCCTTCACCGGTATATTCCACGGCTGTTGCCCAGGTTCCCACCCAGGTTGCCTGTGCCTTAACCACTAAACTCATCATTGTGAGGATAATGGCTAAAAAGAATGTTCTTTTCATCATCTTTTGGTTTGATAGATGCAAAGATAAAAGAAAGTTTCCAAAAACCGCTCACTTACCGCCTTTTTCTTTCGCTCGAACATATTATTCTGCAATGTCCACCGAGCAATAATAGCGATGAATACGCAAAGATGAAAATAAAAGTTCATAGGAATATAATAAAACAGCGAGAACTGCGTTTTATAGATAAAGGGCGGAATTTAAAGAATGTTCTGCTTGAAACGGTTAATTATAAAGAATGTTGCACGAAATAAGTTGCCTATGAAGAATTTTACTCCAGAAGATTATCAACCATCAGAATTAACACTGCAGATTATACGCACTATCGCTAGAAACTATCCTACCCTCGATATGACAGAGCAGGAGCAGGCTATATGCTGGAACTAATCATAACATCACATCACAATGAGCGTATTAATTTCCCCTTCAATATTGTCGATTGACTTCGCCGCACTTCGCGAGAACATCGAAATGCTCAATGAGAGCGAGGCTGATTGGATTCATCTTGATGTCATGGATGGTGTGTTTGTGCCAAACATATCATTCGGATTTCCAGTTCTGCAGGCCGTAAGCCGACTGGCAACGAAACCGCTGGATGTGCATTATATGATTGTTCATCCAGAGCATTATATCCAGCAGACAGCCCAGTTGGGTGCATACCTGATGACTGTACACGCAGAGACCTGCACACAGCTTCACAGCACAATCCATCAGATTCACAGTGCCGGAATGAAGGCTGGTGTGTCAATCAATCCTGCATCACCTCTATCTATGATTGAGGATGTTATCACAGAGGCTGATGTAATACTTATCATGAGTGTCAATCCGGGCTTCGGTGGTCAGAAGTTCATTGAGAGCACCTACGAAAAAATCCGTGTGTTGCGTCAGATGATCAAGGAACGCGGTGCTAATACTTTGATTGAGGTTGATGGTGGTGTACAAAACATAACAGCACCGCTCCTCGTAGAGGCCGGTGCTGATGTATTGGTTAGCGGCAGTTATATCTTCAATGCAGAGGATCCAAAGGCTACCATCATAGCGCTGAAGGAACCATAAACAAACCCTGCGGAAAAGCGCAGGGGACAGTGGCTGCATACAACCTTGCGTAAAAGCGCAGGGAACGGTGGTTTGCTTACATGGCGAGTTTATACTGATTCGCCATGCGACGCATGTTATGTACGGCATAACGCATACGACCGAGGCAGGTGTTGATGCTGATTCCTGTAGCTTCAGCAATTTCCTTAAACGACATCTGCTGATAGAATCGCATATACACAATCTCACGCTGACTGGCAGGAAGGGCTTCCATCAATGCACGGGCATCACGGAAGTTCTGCTCTGTGATATACTGGTTTTCAATATTACCATCGAGGAAATCATTGCCTGAGAGGTTTGAGAGGTCGTTGTCGACAGTTGGTTCAACGATCTTCTCGAATCGCAGGTCGCGATACATATCCATTACCACATTATGGGCAATGCGTATAAGCCAAGCATTGAACTTTCCGTTTGGCTGATAGTTGCCATTACGTATCTTGGTAATGGCTTTTACGAATGTATCCTGGAACACGTCATCTGCCATGGCTCGATCACGAACCACGAACAGAATATACTGATAAAGTTTTCCTTGAGTGCGTGTTAGCAACAAGTCAAAAGCCTTATTATCTCCGTTAGCATAAGCAATGGCCAACTGCTCGTTGGTCATCTCTTTGAGATTCTTCATTTCCTTAAATTTTTAATTAACCTTAATTCCGCAACACTATAGTTTAACATTATTTATAAGTGCCTG
>JAUNIK010000254.1:0-462 GCA_030523505.1 Prevotellaceae bacterium
TGTCGCTGATGATACGACGGCCAGCGATATCATAAATGTCATTGTTAGAAACGTCGGATGTGGTAGCATTGATGCCCTCGGTGGTGATGACGAACCAGTTGTTTTTGCCCTCAACGTTGCGACTCGCATCATATACGACATCGACTGCCACCTTATGGCCGCCCTCGGTGAGAACGCCCGAAGTGAAGTGAGTGTCGGTGAGCATTTCTGCGTTCACCTTCTCATCGTCGATGCGCACATCGTACCCCTCGAGAGACATTGGTTTGGCATCCTTCTGACGGATAACCATACCCATGAGCCAACTTGCATGATCGTCAAACTGTAGAATGTCGGTGAGAGTCATCCAGTCCATGCCGATGTTGATCATGTTTGAATAGCCGTCCTTTGCGCTGTTCGAAGAATCGAACGCCAATGGAGCGGTGTTCTCAGGGTAATCATCGACAGAAACAAGGAGACGGTAGT
>JAUNIK010000254.1:472-4735 GCA_030523505.1 Prevotellaceae bacterium
TTGGTGCTCTGATCGATGGTGATAGGCTCGTCGAGTTTGATATAGTTCAACTTGTTTGGCTGTGGAGTAACCTCCTCGTCGTAGAATACCGTATCCAGATCGTTGTCGAGGACAACACGGAAGTTGCCTGTACATGTAGGATAATAGAAGAGGTCTGTAATCTCGTATTCTTCGGCATAGCTGCTTGTGAGTGTCACAGGATAGATGCTTCCAGCCACATACATCGGCAGGTCGCTGTTTATCCAACCCTCGCGAGGATTGAGGTCGCCCCAGTGGATATCGGTCTTGTCCTCGTTGAGCGGTGCATCCCAGTTGAGGCTTACACTCTGATCGCCATTGATGTCGATGTTCACCGTTTCGATATTCACGAATGCCTTCTCATTGGCAGCGATATTGGCGGTGAGGGTGACAGGGTCGGCATATTCGCCGTCGGCAAATTTTGCACGCACAGCGAAGGTGTGTTCATCGGTGGTGACATCCTCGATGCGGAACTTAATCTTGTCGGTCGTGCCCACCACGATGCCATTGTCGCTGATTTCATAGTTCTCGACGAGAGCACTGCTGAGTGATTCCTCGTTGCCCAGACCGAGACCTAATGGCAATACGATCTCGGTGGTGACGGATGATGTCTCAGCGATTGAGACGAAACGATCGTGAACGCCCTCGATGCGAGCCAAGTCGGTGTATCCAGCGCGGAATCCCTCGTGCGAGATGCCGAGCATATTGTCATTGCCCACCTCCTGGATATAGAGACCTACGAGGAGGTCATTGCCCAAAGGCAGAGTCTGCGGAGTGGTGAGGCTTATGGTGTTCACTGTACCATAGTTGAGTGAGGCAGGATCGATGGTCTGGGTGTAGAACGGAACCTCGTCATAATTGCTTGAGTTCATGTCGCCCTTGTACAGACGGAGTTCATAGCCAGCCTGTGGACCAGTCGGGAGGAACTGGAAAGTCTGGATGTCCAGATCTTCGTATATGTTGAGGTCGGACGCCGGAATACGGATTGCCCACTCAGAGTTATACTTTGCGGAACCGAAGGCTGCGAATTCGGAATTGCTATTGAAATACTGCAACTTAGGCAGAGAGATGATTGGCGAATCCCATGAGAGGTTCACATCGTTGATGCCCGACTGACGCATTGTGAGATTGCGGGCAGGCATGTGCTTGGCGAGTTCCACGAGGATTGTCTCGGCAAGCGAAGGTTCGCTCTCAACACCATCGTTATACAGAGCCACCACGGCATAGGTGTATTCGGTGTTGTTCTCTACGTCTCTATCATAGTAGTTTGTCTCGTCGGCAGTGGTTGAGCCGATGAGGCTTCCATTGCGCAGAACCTTGTATCCACTGATATTCTCAGCACCAGTGAGAGGCGCGCTCCATGAGAGTTTCACTGCCTTCGAACCGTACATCTGCTTTGCGCTCAGAGCCACTGGAGCGGCATGCTTCATATCGGCATTGAGGCGCACGGCGATGGCGAAGTTGAATGCATCGTCGATGCTCATGTCCTCAGGGAAGACTGTCATCACATATACATTCTGATCGGCAGAGACGAGTTTGCATGAAGTGAGGAAGAGGTCCTCAATCTCGGCGCCCTTCTCATCGAGGATGTCGGCAACGCTGCGCCAGATGCCGTCAGGAGTGTAAGCCAGAGCGCGACCTGCATCGTGAGAGATGAGCGATGTGTCGTAAACTCCATAGAGAGTACCATCGTCGGCGATGCAACTCATCCATTCATAGCGTGAAGGATATCTTGCACCCATGCTGACGAGAGTCTCGACCTCGCCAGAGAGACGGTTGACGCGATAGCCGGCAATGTCGCAGTATGTGCCCCACTCGGCATTGTCGAGCAGCATCCAGTTGCCGTTTGACGAAACGCGAGTCACCTCGCAGGCTCTGTCGGCAGGGATGGTGATAGCATCGGAATCGGCATTGCCCGGCCAATATACCGGAGTTTTCTTTTCGTCGATGATGAGATAGCCGGCGATGATGGAACCATCGTGGCTTATGCTGTTTATGCAACCCATGCCACCAGGATAGACGGTGAGGGTGCCGGTCGCGATGTCGTAGGTGGCAGGTTTGCCGCGTCGCTCGCCATAGAGGATATTGTCGTGGGTGATGCCCTTCACGGTCATTCCGAGAGGCTGACGAGTCCATTCGCCGTCTTTGAAATATCCCCAGAACAGGTCTTCGTCGCTGGTGCTTGATGCCTCACCGGTGATTGGGTCGATTTCCATGTGCCATCCAAAGACAGTACCGTCGTCGCTCACGCCGAGCGCCTGGTTATAGTAGTTTGTGGAGATGAACTCACCCTTGCCCGAAGTGATGTCCCACACGAAGCCCAAAGGAGTGCCGCCGGCATTGGTGTAGCCACTCACGAAACGGCCATTGTCGGAAAGACCGGTGAGATAGAGAGTTTCCCAATCCTCTGGTGTGCGGAGAATGATGTTGCCGAAATCTGCATCGTCAGGGAAGATGTTCACTCTATAATCGGCAGTGGAACTCAGACCATGGTCGCGATATGCGACGGCGGAAATCTTGCCGTTCTTTGTCACCTCGAAAGGAGCGGTGTAGAACTGGGCTGTGTTCATGTCATCATCAAACCAGTATTTGATGACAGCCGTCTGATCGCTTTCGGTGATGGTCATGATTTTTCCATTGAGCGAGAATCTCGGCATTGGGAGTTCGTCGATGATGTCAGGATTCTCGGTCACGATATATGTGGCGGTGGCAGATGGGGTCTCCTCGCTCCAGTCCTCGGTGCGGCCCCATGCCTTGATGGTGGCAGTTTCGGTGAGTGTGAACGGACCATTGTAGTTCTGGCGGTTGTCCGAACCAATCTGATAGAACTGATAGAATGCGTTCTCTGGATAGGTGATGGTAACCTCGACATTGCCCACATAATTGCCCGGTTCTGGCGAGAATACCGGAGTGGTGATTTCCTCGGAACCAATGTAATATGTGAATTGCAGAGGTTCATTGTATCGCTCGCCATTGATGATGAAGACACCGCCGGCGATGGTCAGGGTGTAGGCGCCATGGTCGGTTGGACGGTAGTTCTTATATACATACGCCTTGTATGTGTTGGTGCCGCTTGCCCAGAGACTGTTATAGTCGCCAGCACAGAGCACCTCTCCGGTGGTTTTGTTCGTGAGAGTCACGACAGCCTCGCCGTGGCGTGGTCCGCCCTCCTTGAAGGCAGAGAAGTCGAGTTCGGTTGAAGAGGCATTGTTCCATGTGAGTGATGTCACATAGAAACTTTCGCGGGAGGAGCCGACTTCAGGTGAGGTGGTCACGAAAGGAGCGGTCACCTTATTGATGATGTATTCGTTTGTGATGACATCGGTGATGATCTTGCCGTTTTGGTTGACGCCGGCAACCGACAACTTTGTGTCGGATTCAATCTTTATCGGTCCGGAGTAGGGCTTTGCGCCGATTTGACCTCCGTTAAACCAGTATATGCCGCCCTCACATCCCTCAGGGAATGTGCAGGCGACAGTCACATTGTCTTCATAGGTGCCTCCGGCAGGCGATACTGTCGGTAGGATATTCAGGGTCTGTGCCATGGCGGGCATCATCACGATGCTCATGAGAACTGCGAGAAGCAGTCGGAATGTACATAAGTTTTTTCTCATTTGCTTTGTAGATTTGATGTTATTTATTGGGACCTCCCATATGGGAGGGAACGGTGGCTAATTAAGCCCTCCCAATAATGGGAGGGAAGGGGACAACTTCGATTAGCGCTCCTCGTCAGGATGGGCGAGGTAGTAGGCGCGGAGGGCGGTAGAGGTTACCTTGATGAAGCCCTTGGCGTCTTCGCTGCTCCATGCCTTTGCGGTCTCACCGTATTCGCCGAGTTTGTTCTTCACGAGGTCGTTAGGCGAATCAACGCCGACTGTCTCGAAGCTGAGAGGACGGAGTTGGAGGGTTACCTCACCGGTGACATTGCGCTGTGAAGAAGCGAGCATTGCTTCGATATCTGGCATGACTGGCTCGAGATACTGGCTTTCGTGGAGGAACATTCCATACCAGTTGGCAACCTGGTCTTTCCAGTATTGCTGCCATTTTGAGAGTGTGAACTTCTCGAGGAAGCGGTGTGCACCGATGATGAGCATTGGAGCGGCAGCCTCGAAGCCTACACGGCCTTTGATGCCGATGATGGTGTCGCCCACATGGCAGTCGCGACCGATGCCGAACTTTGCACCGATTTCCTCTACAGCCTGAATGGCTTTGATCTTGTCGTCGTAGGCTACGCCGTTCACTGAG
>JAUNIK010000255.1 GCA_030523505.1 Prevotellaceae bacterium
CGGTTCGCCGAAGAGTCCGAAGCGTTTCTTCATTCCCTCAGAGTCGATGTTCACCTTATTGATGCCCGGCACATAATCGAGAGCCTTGTTCACCACCACTGCCACTGGCATAAAGCCCTGACAGAACGGTTGTGGAATGCTGATGCCCTCCATTCCCGGATAGAACTGCTGGAAGCGTTTTGCCGAAACATCTGCCAGAACGAGCGTGATGATATAGCATATCACAGCAGCGAAGAAGCCCCACCCTATTGAGTCGGTCATGAAGTAGATGACAGCCCCGATGAAAGCGAAATGCCAATAGTTCCATAGGTCGATATTCACCGTGCGGGTGAAACCGAGCATCAGCAGAACGAGGTTCACACCAAGACAGACAGGGATGATGAACGAGCCCACGAGTGTGTTGTAAGCCACCGACGCTGCTGCCGGCCATCCCATGTCGAACACCTGCAGTTCAAGTCCGTAGATGCTGACCACCTGTGAAAGAGCAGGACCAAGAGAACTAGTGAGCAATGCCGTTACGATGCTCAGTCCCACGAATCCCACACCCACATAGAGACCGCTTTTGAGAGCCTTCGAAAACTTGATGCCAATGCACACGCCCAGGATGGTGAATATGACCGGCATCATGACTGCGGCTCCAAGTCCGATGATGTATGAAAAAACTTGTTGCATAGTGTTATGGCTGTTTACCGATATAAGCAAGGATACCACCGTCAACATAGAGAATATGACCATTGACGAAGTTTGAAGCATCAGATGCAAGGAACACAGCTGGTCCCATCAAGTCCTCAGGTGTGCCCCATCGTGCTGCAGGAGTCTTTGCGATGATGAACGAATCGAAAGGATGGCGCGAACCGTCAGCCTGTGGTTCACGAAGAGGAGCCGTCTGCGGTGTAGCGATATATCCCGGACCGATACCGTTGCACTGGATGTTGTACTCACCGTATTCCGATGCAATATTACGTGTGAGCATCTTCAGTCCACCCTTTGCAGCAGCATAGGCAGAGACTGTCTCACGACCCAGTTCCGACATCATCGAACAGATATTGATAATCTTTCCGTGACCTTTCTTCATCATACCAGGTATGACTGCCTTCGATACAATGAACGGAGCATTGAGGTCGATATCCACTACTTGGCGGAACTCCTCCACCTTCATCTCGTGCATTGGGATTCGCTTGATGATACCGGCATTGTTCACCAGGATGTCGATAACGCCAAGATCCTGCTCGATATTACATACCAGTTGCTGTACTTGTGACTCATCGGTCACATCGGCTATATAGCCCTTTGCATCTATTCCTTTTGCCTTATAATTCGCGAGAGCCTCATCAAGATGATGCTGACTGCGACAGTTGAAAGCCACCTTTGCACCAGCATTAGCAAAAGCCTCAGCAATGGCAAAACCAATTCCATAGGCACCTCCAGTAACGAGTGCCACCTTTCCTTCTAAAGAAAAACTATTCATTTACAAACAATTTTTTGCGCTCCGTAGGTGCTCAGGCGAGCAAGCTCAGAGTCCAATTTAACAATTTATTTCTCACGACATTCGAGGCATTTTACTTCCCTCTCCTTGTGGGAGAGGGGGGAAATGCCTTTAGGCATGGGGGGTGAGGCGTCTCAGTGCCTCCAGCAGATAATAATCAGCATAAGTCAGTGGCACATCGATTTGTGAGTCGCCTGGCAGATGACCAACACTATGCTTCAAGAGGAATCCGTGCAACTCACCCTCAGCAACGAGATATTCAGGCGATGTGAGTGTGCGAATCTGCTTCTCTGCCATTGCTCGATATTCAGGTTTGCTTGCCATCTGCGACAGTTCTACGAATGCCGAAGCCATGATACATGCGGCAGAAGCATCGCGATAGGTATCAGGAATCTTGTCACAATCAAAATCCCAATATGGGATTCCGTCCTCAGGAAGGCGCTTCAAAAGAAGGTCTGCCACCGAACATGCCTGCTTCAGATAACGCTCCTCGCCAGTGAAACGGTACATCATGGTGTATCCGTAGAGTGCCCAAGCCTCACCACGAGCCCACATCGAATCGTCGGAGAATCCCTGAACGGTCTGTTTGTTTATCACATGACCATCCTTTGCTGAATAGTTTACCAGATGCCATGTTGAGAAATCCTCACGGAAATGATTCTTTATGGTTGTATCTGCGTGAGTCTTTGCCACATCGGTATAATCAATGCTATCAACGATATTACCCACACTGAGCAGCAGTTCGAGATTCATCATATTATCCATGATGACCGGATACTCCCACTCTCCGTGGTTCCAACTGCGAGTACAGCCCACAACAGGATTGAAACGCTCCGACAAGCGCTTTGCTGCATTCACCATCATTGGCAGATAGAGAGAATCGCCTGTGATGCGATAGGCATTGCCGTAACTGCAGTTAACCTGGAAGCCAAGGTCGTGGTCGGTGTCATGGTCAAGGAGTGTGGACATCTGACGGGTGAATCGCTCTGCCAGTTTCTTCACTTCCTCGTCGCCAGTCTGTTCGTAGGTGAGCCACAGCGAACCAGGGAAGAATCCACTTGTCCATGCCTCGACGGTGTATTTATCGAGGGTGTCGCCCGGTTCAACGGAGATTGGGAACTCGCCGTCTTCCAACTGCGAAGCAAGGAGTTTGAATTGTGAATCAGCCAGAGCAAACACTCTGTCGGAAATTTCCTTCATCGACTCCTCCTTGTTTTGCTTCGAGCAAGAAGAGAAGAGGTTTGCGATAACGATGGCGATAGCGATGGCAATAATTGTTCTTTTCATATAAGTATATTATTTTAGACAAAATGACATAATGACAAATATTTAAATTGAAAATCTGTAAATCAGTAAATCATCGCGATGATAGCGATGTGAGTTCTTCTATCATTTGATTGAGTGTAGGACAGTCGCCTTTACTCCAACCACTGCCGAAATAATAGGTAACGGTCTGCCCCACTGAATAAGGCACCGAGAGAGTTGCATGTTGCTGCACAATCTTTGTTTCCACCGCAGAGTCAGTATCAGGCATCCACAGACCTACCATCACCTTGCCCAAATCTTCATCAGGACGGTCGGTAGGATCGGCATACGCAACAAAGGCTCCATGTGCTTTCTTCTCCATCTTGAGACTTGCACTATCCTCATCATGGAGAATCACTCCCGCTGCGAGTCGCAATCCGGCGATATCCTTCTTCTCACCACTAACGAGGTTGAATGTCACATCCGACTTGCAGAATAGTGTGCCTGCATCAACGCTTATCACTCGGTTTTCCTGCAATGTCATGCCCTCCAGCTCAAACTGCGGATATGTCAGTCGGAACGCCACATGCTCGGGTGTCTGTTCCAATATCTCATACGATTCATAACACCAAGGCATGAGGAGCGAATCGTTCATCATCAGTGCAGGAGCACCGCATCCGAGTGTCGAACCCACACTGTAGCAGTCGAGTCCTGTTCCGTGGTCGTAGTGATAACTCATGACGAGTTTCAGACTGTCGGCTTTGTCGTCGAGTCCCAAGTCGTAGAGACTGTCGCAACGTGCCTCCATGATAGAATCCTGCAGATAGCGAGCATCCATAAGCATCTCAGAAGTGTTCTTTGTCCACACATCATATCCATACGATTTCTCACCTATGCTCTGCAGTTTCGGTCCATAGGCACGCCATATAGCCGAACCATTCTCCCACGCGAAGTCATCAAGGCGATGCTTGTATTGACAGGCGTTGACGAGGAGCTGTTCTTCTGTTTCCTTCTGTCCTGCACAAGAGGAGAAAAGGAGAAAGCCCCCTAATCCCCAGAGGGGGATTTGGAGAAAACGAAGGCTATCGTGGAAAGTTTTACGAATCTTCATATTATTTAAGGATTGAGAATTGTTTGTTCTTTGATTTGAAGTCGAGAGTCTTCAGCTGTTTGCCTTCGACGGAGTAAGTGATTACATCCTTCTCGCCATTAGCGAAACGCACCTCAATGGTATTGCCCTTTGTGCGTACCGATTTCACAGAATTCTTCTCGCCCGGTTTCAGTGGATAGAGAATATATGCCGACACGCTCTGTCCCGGTTCGGTGTAACTGAATGTTGGTGTAGCAACCGGATTGTACACATAGCCTTCCTTAGTCCATACAGGAATCCAACCTTGCAGTTCTGGTTCTTTCTGTCCACTGATAACATCCACCTTGGCATCACTGCGCAATGGAATGATAGCGATATTCGCCCCTTCATCGTCGGACATCACACTATTACCAATCTTTTCAAACTTGTCTGTGTTGAAGTGGAAATATGTGTCATACTGATGCGAAGCCTCATCTTTTGGAGTAAAGACATCGAAGAGAATCCAATACTTGTTCTTTATGAATGCGAGGGCACGATACTGCTCAACATTGCGTTCGGCCTTTCCTGCCTCATCGCCAAATCCTTCATTGTACCAGCCTTCACCGAAATCACAGTCGTCATTGCTCACCCATCGGTTTGCCATCGGTTCACGAGAGTATTCCAAATCTTCCTCTGGCTGATAGTCGTGGCGATTCTGATACTTGCCGTCCACCTTACTTATATTATGCGCGCGGGCAGAGAGGATGTACTTACGCCAGTCGGAGGTGTCGTATGAATAAGTGCCGCCCTCGTTTATGAGTCGCTTGCAATAGGCATATATAAAAACCGACAAATTGTACTAGTGCTCAAGACCAGGCCAATATGGTCCTACCTCGAAGTGAGAATACAAATCGTTCTCGCCCCAGCCTGAGC
>JAUNIK010000256.1 GCA_030523505.1 Prevotellaceae bacterium
CATAGCCAAGGATAAACGCATCGCCGATCTCCATCACTCCATACTTGATGTCAAGCGGAACCTTCAGACGATGTGGCTTCACAAACAGCGAGCAAATCTCCACCGAAGCAGGATTGCGTGTACCAAGACTTTCCATCATCTGCTTCATGGTCAATCCCGATTCAACAATATCCTCAACAATGATGACATGTCTGCCTGTGAGGTCTTCGTTTATACCGATAACCTCTTTCACCTTACCAGTGGTCAGTGTACCCTGATACGATGAAAGTTTCACGAAGCTGATCTCGCATGGGATAGTGATGCGCTTCATCAGATCGGAAGCAAACATGAAAGAGCCGTTGAGTACAGCCAGGAACAAAGGATTCTTACCTGCCAAGTCCTTATTGATACGCTCTGCCACAACATCAATCTTTGCCAGAATCTCAGCTTCCGGAATCATTTTTTCAAATGTTTTGTCTTTGATTTTGACCTTATCCATATGCCTTATGTATTTATTTTCTGCAAAATTACTAAAAAAAAGCCATTTTCACATTATATATTTGCAATTATTTCGTATTTTTGCAGTTGAAAGAACGATAAGCCTATTTTAGCACCATATATTTGATGAAGATATTCACAGGAAAGCAGATTCACGAGTGGGACATTTACACAATGGAACATGAGCCGATACGCTCTATCGACCTGATGGAGCGTGCAGCCGTTGCACTCACCGACGCCATCACGAAACGCTGGGACAAAGCCACCCCGATGGTGGTATTCGCTGGACCGGGCAACAATGGAGGCGACGCACTTGCCGTTGCCCGTCTGCTTACGGAAAAAGGCTATGGTGTGGAGGCAATCCTTTTCAACACCACGAACCGACTCTCGGATGAATGCTCGCGCAATATGCGAAGACTGCAGGAGACCAGACATCTGAAGAAGTTTACCGAGGTGACTCTCAATTTCGAACCACCGACATTGAGCGAGAACACCGTTGTCATCGACGGTCTGTTCGGTTCGGGACTCAACAAGCCTCTTTCCGGTGGCTTTGCTGCTGTTGTGAAATATATCAATAGTTCTCGTGCAACTATCGTGAGCATCGATATTCCTTCGGGCCTCATGACAGAAGACAATACAGAGAACATACGCCAGAATATCATCCGTGCCCAACTTACGCTCACCATCGGACAGAAGAAGCTCGCTATGTATCTGGCCGACAACGAGCCATATTTAGGTGAGATTGAAGTGCTGGACATCAACCTCTCCGACGAGTTCGTACGCCGTACGTTAACCCAGTATTATCTTCTTGAAGAGAACGATGTACGTGGCATCATCCGTCGCCGCTCGCCGTTTGCCCATAAGGGGAACATGGGCCATGCGCTTATATTCGCTGGGTGTTATGGCATGGCTGGGGCAGCGTGCCTCGCTGCAAAGGCTTGCCTGCGTAGCGGTGCTGGAAAGGTAACGGTTCATACTCCGGCCTGCAACAATGACATCTTGCAGATATCTGTGCCGGAGGCCATCATGCAGCACGACCGTGAGGATACTTTCATTGCCGAGGATGTGAACAGCGATGACTATGATGTGGTGGCAATGGGCCCTGGCCTCGGACGAAAGGAAGAGACGGCAATAGCGATAATGACACAGTTGCGCCGTTCGCAGTGCCCTGTGGTTGTCGATGCTGATGCCCTCAACCTCCTTGCCGACCATCGCACATGGCTCGGACAGTTACCGCGCGAACTCATCCTCACTCCCCACCCTGCCGAGTTCGACCGACTGGCAGGAAGTCCTTCCAACGGCAGTTACGACCGTCTTGCAAGGGCAAGCGAGATGGCACAACGACTTGGCGCATTCATCATTCTCAAAGGTCACTACACCGCACTGTGCACTCCTGATGGCGAGACAATCATCAACCCTACGGGCAATGCCGGAATGGCAACAGCCGGTTCGGGAGATGTGCTGACAGGCATCATCACAGCCCTTGTAGCTCGTGGATACAGCCGCAAGGCATCATGCGTATTGGGAATGTATATCCACGGTCTGGCTGGCGACATAGCAGCATCCGAGTTGACAGAGGAATGCCTCGTTGCAAGCGACATCATAAAATACCTACCAAAGGCGTTCAAGAGAATTCTGGACGAAGTAACGAAATAACGAAAAAAACAATATAATAAGATGAAGAAATTACTCTTAAGTCTGACTATGCTGTCAGCCTTGATGCCATCAGTGAAGGCTCAGGTGGAGGGAACTCCATATTTCTTGCCAAAGACAGAGATGCGTGTTCAGTTGCTCATCGAGAAGAGCAGCTATACCCCAGGCGAGTTTGCCGTCTATTCAGAGCGTTTTCTGAAGAAGAGTGCTGCCGACACTCCTTCTACAGAATATCGAATCGTTGGTATCAGCATGTACACCACTGCTGTGCCTGACTCAACAAAGGAGTATTTTGTGCCTATCGACAAGAAGCACACCATCCTCAATGTAGAACGTGCATCGAACGGAGTGCTCACCGCCATCAATGCGAAAGGCAAACCAGCACCACAGCCAAAGGAATTCGTACCAGCTCGTCAGGCAAAGGCTATCAACCCTCATGACTTCATGAGCGAGGACATCCTCACAGCCGGTTCTGCAGCAAAGATGGCAGAACTGACTGCTCGTGAAATCTATGATATCCGCGATTCACGCAATGAGTTGTCTCGTGGCGAGGCTGACTATATGCCAAAAGACGGCGCTCAGTTGAAGATCATGCTCGACAACCTCGACCGTCAGGAGGCTATTCTGCTCCAGACATTCCAGGGAGTAACCGTCAAGGATACCATCCAGCAGGAGGTTCGCTTCGTGCCAGAGAAGGAGATGAGTGGAAAGGAATTGCTGTTCCGTTTCTCGAAGTATCTCGGACTTGTTGACAACGACGACCTCGGCGGTGCACCTTATTATATTAATATAGAGGACATGAACATCATTCCAGAGCCAGAGATTGACCCAATCAATGCAAAGCGCGCCAAGGATGATCCAGGCATCACCGTCAATCTGCCGGGCAAGGTCAAGGCTACCATCCTTGAAAGCAACAAAGCTGTGAAGGCGTTCGAGTTCTATTCAGCACAGCACGGTCGTCTGGAAGTATTGTCAAGCGGTCTTTTCACCAAGAAGATGATAACAAAACTCCAGCTCAACCCTGTCACTGGTAATGTGGAGACCATCGAGACAGAACCACTGGAATAAGCAGCGTGTGTTGCTTATTCCATAATGAACTCTATACATTAGTGCATTAACCGCTGACTCAATGGTATTATATTCTCTCTTTTTCATCCCGTCAATATTCATGCTCTTCTACGCCGGCCACGGTTTGAAGAAGAATCAGGCCTTGCCTTTGACAATAGTGCTGCTTTTCATCACACTCATATGTTCGTGGACACTATTGTACACTCAGGGATTGGTATGGCACTATGGCGAGATACCAAGTCCCGACTGGCTGTTCAACATCCGTGGATGGGCTGGCAGTGTGATAATACCATTTGCCTTTCTCAGTGCATGCTCAATAATCGGTAAGCGTTTGATGTCGTTCACATCGGTTGTGCTGTTCCTGCTGTCGCTGATGAACCTCATGCACTATGGTGTGATATCTTTCGACGCATCTGAACTCGATGGATATATCGACCCGTTCCGTATTGCATTCTACTATGGTGGCGTTGAGCGCTTCAACCTCTACAACTTCGAGGTTCCGATGATCATTCAGGGTATATGGCTATGCAGCCGTATCATCTACCTTCTCAAAGAACTCCGTGCGAAAGGCTACCGTCCAAGTTCCGACTCCAAGTACGCATTGAACGAATATGGCATAGCCGGATGTGCTATTCTCATCACCATCTTCATGCCAAACAAGGTATGGACAGATTATCCGGCATCAAGAGTCATCTACTCTGCCGTATTCAACCTCATGATTGGCATCTACCTGTATTTCGTCGGTCGTGGCTTCATGCTCATCCCTATGCGCGATGAGAACGAGGAACCAGTGGTTATCGATGTCAACCCACGCTATTCGCTTATTGGAGACCATTTCCAGAATCTCATCGACAAGGAGCGCATATACCTAACACAAGGTATCCGTCTTGAAGATGTAGCCCGTACGCTCGGCACCAACCGCACTTATGTAGCCGAGATGATAAAGCGCAACTACGACACCACCTTTGCAGCCCTCATGAACAATCTGCGCATTGATGAAGCAAAGAAACTGCTTGTTGCTTCTCCGGAGAGCAAGCTCGAGGAGATTGCCTATAAGAGCGGCTTCTCCACAGCCTCAACATTCACAAAGGCATTCAAGACAGCAACGGGGCTCACCCCGAGCGCCTGGCTTTCCGCCCAGAAGAAAGAAGAGGATGCAGCAGCACAGCCAGTCTGACATATCGATACTCCAATGCATAGCAACAAAGAAGAAAAAGAATCTTTTATTGAATCACAATGTTACTTTTTCTTTCATTTGCTTGCAATTGAAAAATAAAAATATTAACTTTGCAGTCGCAAAGTCCTCACCGACCTACCTAAACAAGGTAAAAAGTGTGGCTCACACGCGCATACATTATTTATTATATATAAATACATAACATTATGACAAATTACAAAGATCTTGGCCTTGTGAACACCCGTGAGATGTTCAAGCGTGCCGTTGCTGGTGGCTATGCTATCCCAGCTTTCAACTTTAACACAATGGAGCAGATGCAGGCTA
>JAUNIK010000257.1 GCA_030523505.1 Prevotellaceae bacterium
CATCTGAGAAGTGTAAGAGTTCTCGTTGTCATACCAAGAAACAACCTGTACCTGATATGTATCCTCGTCGATCTTAGCAACCATTGTCTGAGTTGCGTCGAAGAGAGAACCGTACTTCATACCGATGATGTCAGAAGAAACGATCTGATCCTCTGTGTAACCGAATGACTCTGTACCAGCAGCCTTCATTGCAGCGTTGATACCCTCTACAGTTACGTCCTTACCCTTAACAACAGCAACGAGGATAGTTGTAGAACCTGTTGGAGTTGGGATACGCTGTGCAGAACCGATGAGCTTACCGTTGAGCTCAGGGATTACGAGACCGATAGCCTTAGCAGCACCTGTTGAGTTAGGAACGATGTTCTGAGCACCTGCGCGTGAACGACGGAGGTCACCCTTACGCTGAGGACCGTCAAGGATCATCTGGTCACCTGTGTAAGCGTGGATTGTTGACATGATACCTGACTGGATTGGAGCGTAAGCGTGGAGAGCTGCAGCCATTGGAGCCAAGCAGTTTGTTGTACAAGAAGCAGCAGAGATAACCTTATCGTCAGCTGTGAGAGTGTTGTGGTTTACATTGTAAACGATAGTTGGGAGGTCGTTGCCTGCAGGAGCAGAGATAACGCACTTCTTAGCACCAGCCTGGATGTGAGCCTCAGCCTTAGCCTTAGATGTGTAGAAACCTGTGCACTCGAGAACTACGTCAACACCAAGCTCACCCCAAGGAAGCTCAGCAGCGTTTGGCTTAGCGTAGATAGTGATCTTCTTACCGTCAACAACGATGTTGTCCTCACCAGCCTCTACAGTGTGCTTGTTCTCACCGAACTTGCCAGCGAAACCACCCTGTGCTGTGTCATACTTAAGAAGGTGTGCGAGCATCTTTGGAGATGTAAGGTCGTTGATTGCAACTACCTCGTAACCCTCTGCCTCAAACATCTGACGGAAAGCCAGACGACCAATACGGCCAAAACCGTTAATTGCTACTTTTACCATTTTTTTGTTTGTTTTTTATAAGTTAATAAAATAAGATTTTATATCTTTGTGGGCATCACGGAGATACCTACATTACTTTTCGATACAAAATTAACGATTTTATTCCAATTAGAAAAGAAATTAAGTGATTTTTTTATATAAAAAATACGCTTTACACCTATTTTGCCATATCGTAATGACATTTTTAGTGCATTTTATTATACTTTGCGCATTACTTTTCGCATTTTTTCTTGGAGGAATATAATTTAATTGCTATATTTGCAAATGAAAAATAATAGAAAAATCGACTCAAACTTAAATTCACATTAATAAAAACATTCAATTATGAGCAAATTTTTAGATGAATTCAAGGCTTTCGCCGTTAAGGGAAATGCTATTGACATGGCTGTCGGTGTTATCGTCGGCGGTGCATTCGGTGGTATCGTTAACTCTATCGTAAACGACATCATCATGCCTCCTCTCGGTTGGTTGATCGGTGGTGTGAACTTCACTGACCTCAAGGTTGAGCTTCCTGCAAAGGAAATCGCTGAGGGTGTGACTCTCGCTCCTGCTACCATCGCTTATGGTAACTTCATCCAGACTGTTATCAACTTCATCATCATCGCATTCTGTGTATTCCTCATGGTAAAGGGCATCAACAAGCTCTCAGCTAAGAAGGAGGAAGAGCCTGCTGCTCCTGCTCCAGAACCAGAGCCATCTGCTGAAGAGAAGCTCCTCACAGAGATCCGCGACCTCTTGAAGAATAAGTAATCGCAACAATCTCCAAATAAAAAGCGAAGCCCGAAAGCTTCGCTTTTTTTATTTTTATCTAATCATGATTTTCTTGCCGTTTATGATATTGACACCCTTTTGTGGTTGGTCAAGACGCTGACCGTTTAGGTTATAAATGCCACTGCCATCGTTATCGTCATCGTGAACGTTAACCTCCTCAATTCCTGTTGGGTCATGGTGCAGATGGCGATCCATCCAGTCTATGCGGTCCTTGATATAGTCCTTCACAATCTCCACCTCACCTTGGTATGTGCCGCATGCCTGCCAGTTCTGATGCACATAACTGCCGAGGTTACCCCAGCGCATGAAGTTCAGACGCTGTGATGGGTCGAGCTCTGTGGCGATGTCATCCACAAGATTGAGGAGTGTTGTTGCGTCAACTCCTGAATAGCGACGTGCATAGTCCCATATTTCTTCCAGACGTGTCTTTGCTGCTGCATCCGACACAATGATTCTATCCACGAAACTGCGCATATTTCCTGCATAACTACCGCGAGTTCTGTAAATCCAGTCATTCAGTCCATTGATAGGATGTGTGCGGTTGTCGTTCTCGTATGCAAGGTCGAAGTCCCAGCAAGGACCTACATACAGATGGTCATCATCGCGGTGCTTATACATGTAAACGCTCCAATATGTATCGGTGTTTCCCGAGAATTCGCCTACGATGAAATGGCGCAGGAAACTCTCCAAATCGAGATACTGGCGATAACCGTTCTCCTTGTTGAAGTAACTTGCATAGAGTTTCTGCTCCAACTTGTTGAAATGGTTGTAAATATAGTCAAACTGCACATCGAGGATTTCATCATCCGAAGGGTACTTCACTGTGACTGGGTTGCCTCTGTCTGAATAGAAATATGAAATCTCGTTGTATGCGTATGCATCTACCTCTATGAGGTATCCGCCGGTGAGTTCAGAACCGCTGGCACAGTTCTTGTCCATCTTTTCTATATTCACACGGTCCTTGTCAACTTCCACCTGGTCGCACAACTGATAACAGCCTTTGTATTCGCCATTCACGAACACATCGACAGGCTGAATGAATGGTGTGTATTCCATCTTCATACGGCGACTCATGTCAAACGCCAACATGTTTCGCATCAGTGTCTTGTCACCCCAGTTGTTTATCAGTGTCCACTTCTTTGCCGAGGCTGGTGAACCGAACACATGGTGTTTCTTCTCGAACTTTATGCGATATGGCTTCTTTGGGAATCCCATAGAAGCATTGCCACGCAGACGGATGGCGGCTGTCTTTGTCTTAATGGTATCGTTTGGATCTGACGGGATGAGCGTCACCTCACAGTTCAGCTCGGTCTCCTTATCCCATGGCTCGGCATTGTTCTCGATATGCACAGTCACCACAGGTATGTTTCCTGGACGATACCACACTTCGTCATGGCCTTCGCCCTTGTATCCGTAGAACTCCACCTCTGCCACATTGCATCGCTGGTCGTTAGGACCTACATAGCGCACATAGCGGAATGCTCGTGTCACCTTCACATCGCCATATCCGTAGGTACCTATCGGCGTGCGCTCGTCGTTCATGTAGAGTGGCACGGCATCACTGAAATCGGCTTTGTTGGCGCCTTCGAATACTGCCAGCTGCACACGCTTTGGACCGAGGTCAGTATAGTTGCGTGGCGACCAGCCTACCTTGGTTATCACATGTGGCTCACCGAGGTCAAGACCTACCCAAGTCAGACTGCGCTCATACGACGCAAAGTATGTGTCGAGGTTTCCGTCGAAGGCATTCTCCTTGGTGTTGACTGTTGTTGACATGTTGTTGTTATTGTCGTAGTCAACACTGTATTTTGTACCAATCACAGTTCCTGTGAGTTTCTGACTTGCCTGTGCCTTTGCCACAAACGGCAGGAGCATCATCACAAGAACCAAGATGCTGTTTTTTGAGGCCATAGTCTTACACATTATATATTATTATATGGAGGAGTCTATATGTTTCTGAAGTTCTGTAACTTCATTTATCTTACAAAATTACCTTAATGTAGCGAAACTGCCAAAGATTTTGGTCATTATTTAACTTTTTATTAGTAACTTTGCCCCAAAATACTCAAAAATATGCAAACACTGTTAGATGTACATACACATACCATAATGTCGGGCCATGCTTTCAGCACCCTCCAGGAGATGATTGCCGAGGGACAGCGCAAAGGTCTGAAAATCCTTGGTGTCACCGAGCATGGTCCGGGCATTCCGGGCACTTGCCATCCTATTTATTTCCGCAACATCCATGTTGTGCCTCGTCAGTATGGCGACATGCGTCTGCTCCTTGGTGCTGAACTGAACATCCTCAATACCAAGGGTGAACTCGACCTCAGCGAGTTCTACTATCAGCGTATGGACCTCCGCATTGCGGGCATCCACGGACTCTGCTGGGAGGGTGGCACACCTGAGGAGAATACCGAGGGAATGATTGCGGCCATCAGCAATCCGTGGACGAATATCATCTCGCATCCGGGTGATGGCACAGCCAAACTGATCTACGAGCCTATCGTCCTTGCGTCGAAGGAGCATCACACACTTCTCGAAATCAACTCGTCGTCAATGCGACCTATCCGTGGTTTCAACGAGGCGAAGGACAACTATATCGAAATTCTCCGTCTGTGCAAGCATTACGAAGTACCGGTAATCCTCGGCAGTGATGCTCATATAGCTTGCGACATCGCCAACTACGAGCACTGCCTCCCTCTCCTTCAGGAGACCGACTTCCCCGAGGCATTGATCATCAACGACAAGCCAGAGGAGTTCATGAAATATTTGTAGGAGCCCCTGCCTTGCCCTCTCCGAAACACAAAAAGAGCACCGTCATTGGTGCTCTTTTTGTGATTCGTGCAGGATTCAAACCTGCAACCTTCTGATCCGTAGTCAGATGCTC
>JAUNIK010000258.1 GCA_030523505.1 Prevotellaceae bacterium
CTGTTCCTTACGATGTCATCGGACTGAGTTTCTATCCTTTCTGGCATGGTAACCTCACCGACTTGAAGAAAGCGCTCACACAGATGAAGTATAACTTCCCTGAGAAGAAGATTCAGATTGTGGAGACAGCCTATAACTTCCAGTATTGGCCGGGCGATGCCAACTACGACACTCGCAACATCTGGGCAGCCACTCCCGACGGACAGTATAAGTTTGTCAAGGAACTGATTGCGTTGCTCGCCGACTTTGAACAGGTTGAGGGACTGTCATACTGGTGTCCTGAGGATGCCGGCAATGGTGACGACACCGACTGGAACACTTCCAACGGAACGGTGATGACAGGTTGGACAAACCGCGGTTTGTGGTGGCCATCGCAGAGCACCACCGGTCATTGGCCTGTGACAGCCGCAGAAGGTTCTATCCACTACCTCCTGAAGACTTTCCTCAGCGAAGAAGCGATGGGAATTAATTCCAACGAAAACGAACACGAAAACGAAAACATTTATGACCTCTCGGGCCGCAGACTGAATTCAGCCCCAGCAAAAGGCATCTACATAAAGGGAGGGAAGAAAATTATCCAATAATAAAGTATTTACAAGCCCCCTCTCCTTTGGAGAGGGATGGGGTGAGGCTTTACAACACCATCATCACCACTGCCGCGATGATGAAAATCGCTCCAAGTACTCTATTTAATAATGTACGCGAGAAATTGAAACGGGTGAGCATATGTTGCTTGCCCGTTTTCAGTATCCAGGCAAACAGCAGCAGTGGCAAACAACTGCCCAGCGAGAAGCTGACTATGGTCAGTGTACTGTATTTCGATGCGAGTGCCATCTCGATGAGTGTGCCGAAGAACACCAATGCTGCCTCAGGGCAGAAGAGGCACGCTATGCCAACACCCGAGAAGAAAGCTCCCAGCGGTGTGGTGAAGACATTACGATGACGGGGTTGATGCTCGTGCTGACGGAAACTTGTGACAAAGAGCCACAAGCCAACAACGAGAAACAGTCCGGCAAGGATATGATGAGCTCTGACGCTACGCTCGCTCATCATCGAGATGAGGTCGGTCTGCTGGGCGATGAGCACCACAATGCAACCGAGGAAGAGATAGAGCAGCGTGTGACCGGCAATATACATCGCCAGCGATAACAAGCCTTGCTTGCTACGATCATCAATATATGTCATCGCAGCAACATTTGGAGCAACAGCACAAGGATGTACCATAACTACCAAACCCATGAAAAAGGCACTTATCAGTTCTATCATAACTTCAATGTCTGGTCACAATAATCCACTACCGCCAGTCGGTGGGTGATAAAGATAATAGTCTTGTCGTTCGACGAGAGTATGTTTTTAAGCAGTCTCCGTTCGGTGTCAGGATCGAGTGCCGAGGTGGCCTCATCAAAGAGCATCACCGGTCGGTTGCGGAGCAATGCACGGGCAATGCTTATTCGCTGACACTGTCCCTCACTCAGTCCACCGCCCTGCTCCGAACAAAGGGTGTTGATGCCCTCGGGCAGTTCTTCAACAAACTCCGCACAACTCATACGCAGTGCGTTCCTCATATCCTCCTCCGTGGCATCAGGATTGCCCAGGAGCAGGTTTTCGCGAATACTTCCGCTCATCAGCGTGTTGCCTTGCGGCACATACACGAAATTGCAACGGTGAAGGGCTGAGATAGTCTGCTCACCCTCGTTGGCAGCATCTTTTCCGCTGTATATCGTCACCTCTCCCTTCTGCGGACGGAGCAGTGCCATAAGCAGGCGGATAAGGGTTGTCTTGCCCGAACCGGTCTCACCGAGAATGGCTGTGCAGGTGCCCGGACGGAAGTCGAACGAGAGGTTGTCGAGCACTGGCTGGTCGCCATCGGCATACTGATATACCACCTCTTTGAGTCGCACGCCGCAAGGGGCATCCACATGCAGTGGATCGCCCTGCTCTTCGAGTGGGTTCTCCTCGAGTTCCATCAGTCGCTCGGCTGCGGTGAACACTCCCACAAAGGCTGGGGCGAGGCGTGTCAACTGGCGTGCCGGGGTTTGTATCCTGTTCACGAGCTGCAGGAAGGCGGTCATTCCACCAAACGACAGTGTGTTACTTGCCAGTCGCAGTGCTGCCCAGAGGAATGCCACAAGGTATCCGAGGGCGAAACCGAAGTTGAGGATGAAGTTCGACAGAAGCGAGAACATTGTTCGTTTCACCACCTTTCCGCGGAGTTCGCTCTGAGTGGTCTCGAGTTTGTCCACCATCGCCGAATCTCCTTCGAGGGTTTTTATCAGCATACGGTTCTGCACTGTCTCCTGAAGCACGCTCTGCACCTCACTGTCGGAATTGCGCACCTCACGGGTGAGGGTTCGCATCTTGCTGACATACAGACGACTGAACAGCACAAAGACAGGTATCATTGCAACGATGACCACGGCGAGCATCCTGTCCATGGCAAACATATAGAAGAATGCGCCGAGGAAGAGTGCCACTGTGGAGAGGGTGCTTGGCAATGTCTCGGCGAGGAAATCCACTACAGTGCGCACATCCTGTTCAAGACGGTTCATCACATCTCCCGAATGACGCAGTTCCTTGCCGTGCCACTCCGAGCGGAGCAGTCGGTCGAGCATCTGTTGCTGCATCCTGTTCTGGGCTCTCACACCGAGGATGTTGCGCACCCACACCTGTGAGATATGTATGGCGAAGTCGCAGAGTATCAGTGCTCCCATCACTCCCACAGCCCAGTATATGTTGCCGCTTTTCGCACCAGCCGCCACATCGATAGCCTGTTGGATGGCCCACACCGAACTGAGGCTCACCACTACCGACAGTATGCCCAACAGTGCATTGAGGACAGCCTGAAACCGGTTGCCCTTCCACGAAGTCCAGAGCCATTTCAGAATAGCCCTCGCCCCGTACTTATTAGGTGTTGCTGAAAAAAACTTCAATTACAATTTGACAATTTACCAATTAAACGAAAACGGCTAATTATTATTTTTCACTTCCCTCCCCTTCCCCCGGATGGGTTCCCCCTCGCCTTGTGGGAGAGGGGGTTAGGGGGTGAGGCTTCTACCCTCTGCTATCCACTCCCCATGACATTTTCTCACGCAGGGTGGTATAATAATGTTTATTTGGCAGTTTCACAATCTTTACCAGATGCTGAGCCTTGCGAATCTTCACCTTCGTGCCTTCCTTCATCGTGACACTCTGTCCGTCGATGGCAAGGAGGAAGTTATGCGAACGCGACTCCACGCTGAGCACCACCTCTGAGTTGCCGTCGATAACCATCGAACGGATGTTCAGACTATGAGGAGCAACAGGTGTGAGGCACAGCACATCAGCACTCGGCACCACTATCGGACCGCCGTTCGACAATCCGTAGGCAGTGCTGCCCGTAGGTGTTGAGATGATTAGACCATCAGCCTGATAGGTCACCAGATACTCATCATCGATAGTGGTATGGATGCTGATCATCGCAGCAGTGTCGCGTTTCAGCACAGCAATATCATTGAGCGCCACACGATTCACGCACTTCTCTCCACACTCCACACTGATAGCAGTATGGTTCTCAAGCGAGAAGTTGCCTTGATAGAGGGCTTCCACCGCCATATCTATCTCACTCGGCATAGTGTCCGAGAGGAATCCCAGTCTGCCGAAGTTCACTCCGATGATAGGGATATTCTTCGCCCCTACCCTCGCAGCGGCTTTCAGCAGCGTACCGTCGCCACCCATAGAGATAACGAAGTCGGCATCGAAATCATCACCGTCGAAAGGAACGGCACCCTTGGCATCGATATGCTCGGTCATAAGGAAGTCGAGGAACGGGCGATCTATATACACCTCTGCCCCACGGTCGTTGAGCACCGCGAGGATCTTTTGTATTGAGGCAGACTTTTTAGCCTGGTATTCGTTGCCGAAAATGGCAAATCGGAGCACTTTTGTCATTTTTCCAATAATTTTTCTTGGTCTTATGACCAATTATTATTATTTTTGCAAAAGTACAAATAATATTTCACATTAACAATAAAAATGGCAAAAGTATATGAATTTCTTGCCAATGGCTTTGAAGATATCGAGGCTTTGGCACCGTTAGACATCCTCCGTCGTGGTGGCGTTGAGGCAGTAACAGTAAGCATCACCGCTTCTACAGCAGTGGAAACGGCTCATGGCGTGACCGTCATTGCCGATGTACATTTCGATGACGTCGATCTCTCTGATGCCGATATGCTTGTACTCCCTGGTGGTATGCCTGGCGCGAAGAACCTCCTCGAGCATGAGGGCGTGTGCGAGGCTATCGTTCGTCAGAACGAGCAGGGCAAGCTGGTGGCAGCCATCTGTGCTGCACCGATGGTGCTTGGTCAGAACGGACTCCTCGAAGGAAAGAAGGCTACCTGCTATCCAGGTTTCGAGCAGTTCCTCACTGGTGCCGATTACACAGCCGAACTGGTAACTGTCGATGGTAACATCACCACCGGCCGCGGTCCGGGCGCCGCAATGGCATTCGGTTATCAGTTGCTTTCAAACTTCGTTCCACAGGAACAAGTCGAAGCATTGAAAAAGGGCATGATATACCTCAAATCCGCAACCTATAGGGTTTAGTGGGATTTTGCTTGCAAAGCGA
>JAUNIK010000259.1:0-1151 GCA_030523505.1 Prevotellaceae bacterium
ATGATTAATGAAGCATACCTCTTATAATATATAAATAATAAACCGTTATGTCAACCTGCTAATATACTGTCTCAGGGCAGATACAAGCTCCAAATGCCTTCTCTGGTCGTCATAAATCTCATTCCATTTATCAATATCCTTGCCATGAGAACGCAGCACAGAGTTCATGTATTTGCTGTCAATCGATACACCAAATACATTCTTCACCATCGAGCAGAAGGTAGTCATAGTGGGCGTTATAGCCTCCATATCCAACAATACGGCATACACGGCAATCCAGTCATTGCTTGCAACAAACGACTTGCTCACAAGCCATATCGCCTGAAGGATTCCGGTAACGTTGTCGTGCTTGATGCCACATGCGCTAATATCCTTGTCGCTGAATATAGGCAAATCGCCAATGTCGCTCTCCTTAGTGTCGCCCATAAAGTCGCGGATGGGCAGCGACGTGTTTTCCTCTGTAAGGCGCGATTCTTCCGTCTTCACGTCGCGACACAGTTCCTTGAATCCCTTCACCCTCGACATTATCTGCGATATGCTGCGGCACAACTGTAGATGCGGATTGTGCTTCCAGTCGGCGTCAGCCTCTGCCAGCATAAACATCACAGTCGAGAGAACGAGCATTGTAGTATGTTGCGCCATTTCCTCCGTTCGCGCCACATTGTCGAATGATGAATATCTTTTGTTAAGTTCCTCCACAATGGTGCTCACCTCAAGATGTCGAATATCCTTTGATATAGCCTTCATTTCTCCGATTACCATGTTTGCCTCCTGCCACACTTCCACCGGCGTGAGGTCTTCCTCGTGTTGATACCACAATGGCAGATACACCATTTTGAATAGAGGGTCAGAATATAGTTTTGTTTTGGCTTTTCTGATTTTTTCTTTTGTTATGCGTTTGTATCCAGTTTCAATCATTATTTTAGTCTCTTTATCGGTGTTAATAAATAAGTAAAAAAACGTGGACACTCCCAAGTAAAGCGCCATACCCAGAGCTCCAGCCAGAAGCTCTACATCCACGCAATACAAGTGAGGCCCACGTCGTAGATGTTAACTACGGCATGAACTTCGCTTGCATTGAAACTGGATGCAGATGATAGCCTATAGATATTAATCTTGGTCGGATAATTTGGGGTATGAGCTACATTGCT
>JAUNIK010000259.1:1161-4598 GCA_030523505.1 Prevotellaceae bacterium
TTGAAACAGGATGTAGATTATGCTCACAAAATGTGAAATCTGGCTGGATTCTGGGTATGAGCTACATTGCTACACGTTTCATGTCTTATATCATTTCATCAGGTCATACAGACCATAATGATGATTTTGTCGGCAAAAGTACGAATTTTATTTCATTTCTGCAAATAATTCATGAATAATTATGTTGGAATCTGAAAAATATCGAGATTATCGAGCATACTGCTCACTACTTTGGGCTTGGATTCATTAACCGCAACAGTCTTTTGCTTCTGCATGAATCCGCTCATGTTGCGATATAGTTGTTCTTGCAGTGCGATATATTGATACCTGATGTCCTGTGCAGTCATCTGCAATATGCGCTTTGCGTCCTGCATCGAGTTGTATTTGATTTTGATGAATTCCTTCAGATTGTCCATCGCCAACTCCTTGAATCCGTTGCGCACATAGTAGTCGAGGATGAATGAGAGGAATGCAGTCTGTTCCTTGTTCATGTTCTTCATATATTCCTCCTTCACTCTCTGCACCCTTGCAGCCCTTTCCACAGGCTCCTCGCTATATGCAAGGAATTCGAGCACGTCGAGCAGGTCGCAATTCTCCTTCTGCATCACTCTCTGTATCATGAGCAGCTTGTCCTCGCCGAATCCCTCTTGCTCCAGTCTTTCGAGCACCACCTTGCGCGTGTCGGGATGTTCCCATTGCTTGCGCAGGTCTTCCGCACCGTCGAAGTATTGCGGAATCGCTCCGAATAGGCGTTGTATCAGTTCATCGACACCAATCAGTTCATCGCCAAACTGCACCTTCTCTTCCCATTTCGTGTAGAGTTCCAACTTGCGTTTCTCGCTCAGCTTCACCACTACAGCCTTCTTGGGCACACCGCCGCCTCCCTGGCATGTGCAAGGCAGATGTCCGCACACCGGGCATGGCTCGTGGGGCTGACTTCCGCCTCCGTTGCCTCCTGATGTACTGCCTCTACCTTCACCGCCCTTGGATTGTTTCTCGCACGTGCAGGGATAGTTGCCGCACACTGGGCAGTATGGATCACCGTCCCATTCGGCATCCTCGAAGTTCTTTGCAGCTCCCACGAAGTCGTATATGGTGAAGTAGTATTTATTATCGAAGAGTCGTGTTCCCCTACCGATAATCTGCTTGAATTCCACCATCGAGTTCACCGGTCTGAGCAGCACGATGTTCCTCACGTTGCGTGCATCCACTCCCGTTGACAGTTTCTGCGATGTTGTGAGGATTGTAGGTCTCAGTCGGTCGTTGTTTTGGAATTGTTTCAGCATGTCCTCCCCGTCCTTACCGTCGTCGGATGTCACCCTCACGCAGTAGTTTGAGTCGGGTCGGCGCTTGTGCTGGTTTATCATGTCGCGTATGATAGCAGCATGCTGTTGTGTGGCGCAGAACACGATAGTCTTCTCGTCGGGTTCTATCTTGCCCAGCATCTCCTTCACACGGTATTCGTCGCGGTCTCTCATCACGATATTGCCGTTGTAGAAGTCGCTCTCCGTATAAGTCTTTTCCTTGTCGATGTCGCCTTCCACGTCGTCGTCGGGATTAAACTTATAATCGTCGATATTGCTCTCGGATATCCACACTCTGAAAGGCGTGAGGTATCCGTCTGCGATGCCCTGTTTCAGCGAATAGCTATACACTGGATTGCCGAAGTATTGGTATGTATTAGCGTTTTCCCTTCGCCTCGGCGTGGCAGTCATACCGAGTTGGTAAGCGTCGCTGAAGTAGTCCATCAGCCTGCGCCATTCGCTCTCGTCGTTAGCACCTCCACGATGGCACTCGTCGATGATGATAAAGTCGAAGAAGTCCTGCGGATATTGCATGTAGTATGGGTTTCCGCTATCGTCATTCGACATGAATGTCTGGAATATCGTGAAGTAAATATGTCGGCTTGTGGGCACCTTACCGTGGCTTTTCGCCAGTTCCTCGGGTGTCACCCTCACCATCGAGTCTTCCTTGAAGTTACCGAAGTCGTTCTTGGCTTGGTTGGCGAGGATGTTTCTGTCCGAGATAAACAAGATTCTCGGTTTGCGGTTCTCCGTAAGATTCTTGTTCCATCCCGTCTGAAACAACTTCCAGCATATCTGGAATGCGGTGTAAGTCTTTCCCGTACCCGTTGCCATTGTGAGCAATATGCGCCGGTGTTCGTTTGCCACTGCCGCCAGCACCTTGTTGATGGCAATCTCCTGATAGTAGCGAGGCGTTCGGTTTCCGTCGCGATTGTAGGCGCAGAGATTAAATCTGTCCCTCCACTCGTTTGTGTCGGGGAATGTCATCTTCCAAAGTTCCTGCGGACTTGGGAATTTCCCCACCGGTCCTTCCTTGCTTGGTATGACATATTCGCCCTTGTCGTTCTTCACGCCCATGTCGATAGCCCATATATCGTCTCCGTTTGTGGCGTATGTAAATCTGATATTGAGCATCTCGGCATATAGCTTGGCCTGCTCCACGCCTTCGCTCACGTGTCGCTCGTCGCTCTTTGCTTCAATCACGGCAAGTTTCTGTCCACGGTATTCCAGCACGTAGTCAGCCTTCTTGGGTTTCGAGTGTTTTATCCTTTCCACTCTTCCCGGCGCAATCTCGTATGCCCTTTGTTCCGTCAGGATGACACTGTCGGGCACCGACTCCCAACCTACTTCATATAGCTTAGGGTCTATCTTCGTTCTTCTTGTTGCCGTTTCGTCCATATATCTTGTTTTTATTATATTTCATTATTCAAACACATCTCTCAGCATTGCCTGTTTCAATGCGTCGCACTCCTCAACCATCTTCTGATATTTCTCCTCTATGGCTCGAACTTTCGAGGATAACTTGTCGAGACGGGAGACTATTTGCTTTTGGGATTGCTTGTCAGAAGGAATATATAATTTGAATTTTAATACTTCATTCATATTTCCTCTCGGCATTCTACATCCTGCGCTAGTGTCATTTATCTTTTTAGTTATCTCTTCAGTCAGAAACCAATATTTTATTAGTCCAGGCACTACTCCATTTGTCTGTATTGGAAAGATTTCAGTAGAGCAACAACCATCAAATTCAGCTATATATACTTTTTTTAAATAAGGTCTTAGCCTTCCATATAACACTTCTCCTTTTTTAAAGAAAAAAGTTGAACTTAATACATTATCTGTTGATCCATAGCCAATTAAATTTCCTGTTCCTGACTCGATGTTTTCCATTCCGATATATTTGTACCCATTCTCTCTTTTTTGTTCTTTGTGATAAGTACATATTTCCCCAAAAGTCTTCTCTTCCCATCCCTCCTTTGGCTCCATAGCTTCAGCAAGTGCGGATTGAAAAAGAGCTTTTGCTTCTATCAATGATTTTAGAGCCTTATTCTTTATCTCGTCGATTAATTTAAATGACGAGTCAAGAAAAGACACTATGCGGCGCTGCTCTTCTAAAGAGTTTGGCACTCTAAC
>JAUNIK010000260.1 GCA_030523505.1 Prevotellaceae bacterium
TTTTAATATTTATATTATGTATGTTAGAATTACTAACTGCACACACTTATTTACGACCATAAGGCCGAAAAGTTTTGCAAAGATAACAAAATTTAGCGTAAAACGAAAATTTCAATACGTTTTTTTGCCTAATAACGCAAAAATAATGCTTTAAAAGTACTAATTATCAACCTTTTACCTCCAAGAACGGCGTTCAATCATGAAATATCCGAGTCTATGGCTTGCCTTCTTCTTGCCAAGGGAACGAATGACATAAATGCCTTCCGGAAGTTTACGGACATCGACCATCTCGCTCACAAAAGCTGTAGCAACACTCTGTCCTTGCAATGTTTCAATGCTTATGATGTCGCGTCGATTAATCCCTGTCTTACCAAGATACAATACTTTTCCATCGCACTTGAACAGATGCTTCTCATCGATGGTGAGACTCTTTCCTGACTGACGGTGGCGAACAGGTATGCTGTGATTCTGTTTCGGTTCACTCTCATTGCCATATCTGTCCATTGCCGTTACAGCGTAATACCTTCCGTTAAGCGGAACTTGAATGGATGTGTTACGAATGCGTTGCATCATAAGGTTGCGTGGATCATTGATATCGACTGGACATTCATAGCTGCTATATATATTATAAGTAAGGTATGGTCCATTACATCTATCCTGTGCCCCACTCCATGAGATGGTATTGTTGACGGAATCAGTACTTAGTGTTGTAGGAGCCAATGGTGACACATTGCTTGCCCAGGTCATCGGTGGAACAAGTGAAGGTGTATTGTCGAACTCCTTTGCTGCGAAATCGAAGATTCCTTTCGTATTATCAGTAAAGAACTTGCTTCGGAAATAGCAGTGACCTAATCCCCATTGGCGTAAGACTTCCATTTCACGGGTTATGTCATTGAGTTTCCAGTTTTTCTCTTTAGGCGACATGAAATATATGCCCAGGCCAGGAACAACCATTCTTCCATAAGAACGTTCTTTCCAATCGAGGGCAAAAGGATAGAAGTTGTTGTCCTTGAAATACATCATAGGATAAAGCTGATCCATCAATCCATCGCGCAACCAGCCCTGTGCATCCTGGCAAACACGACTGTATGCATTCCAGCCACGGCTTGACATACGAGGCAGATCGTCAGCCTTGCCGATTGGTGAACAACTCATTTTCACCCACGGCTTCAATGTCTTCACTTTAAGATTTATCTTACGAACAATGTCGGTGATATAATTGCGCCCTTGACTCTTTGATACCTTAATCTTCCAATCTTCAGGATAGCGAATGTAGTCTAGATGGATACCGTCGATATCATAATTGCGGGTAATCTCCTCACATATATTTGCGATATAAGTGCCCGTCTGCGGATCTTCCGGATTCATGAATCCATCATCGCCAATCTTCTTAATGAGTTTAGGGTACTTGCCACGCAATGACGAGCAACCTTTGCCGTTCCATTTTCCGACAGGAATCGTCACCACCCACGCATGCAGTTCCATACCACGCTTATGACATTCGTCGATAGCGAACTGCAACGCATCGTAGCCCGGAGAAATACCAGGTTTGCCCGACAGGCATCCATCCCAAGGTTCGTATTTTGAAGGATAGATGGTTGTGGCTCGCACACGAGTCTGCAAGAGGATGGTGTTGATGCCAGCCTGCTGGAGTTTATCAAGGATACCAATGAGTTCCTTTTTTTGTTTGTTGATTGAAGTCTGGGTGTTATTAGCATACGAATGTGGCCAGTCGAGACCACCAATCGTTGTAAGCCACATTGCCCGGACCTCATGCTTCGGAGGCATAGCCTCAGCAAAAGGTGCACTTGAAGCAGAAAAAGTCTGAGCAACGGATGTTGTATATGCTACTATATATATTAATAATGTGAGAATCTTTTTCATTAATTGTTTATGTGTGGTATGAAAAATAATATGATTATTCAAAACGCCAGAGTTTCAGAACACGCCAAGCCATATGGTAAACCATGAAATATGGTTGCCAAAACGATTCGTGAGGATAAAGTGAGAACAAGCGGAAGGCACGCTTTGTTTTCCTCCAATAACGACCGCCATGACTTTCATTGGCCACATCACCATTTCGCTCGTCGTAAGCACCGAAGTTGCCAGCAACCATTATCTCCTCAAGAAGATGTCGTCCTCTGTCTATGTCAGGCTGGCATATCATCCATGAGGAATCGGTGTTCTGCGGATTGAACACCTGTTGTAGAACATACATCACCGCGGAAGCGAACTTATCGACAGCAAAGCGTTTCAAGGTGTTTCTTATTTCCTGATGCAGCGACTGCGGGGTGTTCTTCAATACGAAGTAATAGTCTAGAAGCTGGCGCAATCCTATGCCTTCCTCGAACAGATGCTTGTAGATATGCAGCAACTGGAACACTGCATTGAACTGGTTTGACGGTATAGGGAAATCACGGTTTTCAGTGATGATGCTATTTGTCTGGCACTTGAACCACTTTTGCAATCTATGATTGTGTACAGGTGAACAAAGGAACGACGGACGGATATGAACCTCTATGTCGGTATCCTTCCAGACAGGAAAATCCATGTGGATATATCCCACCTTCTCAGCCGGTTGCACCTTTTGGCAGAAACGAACAACCGTTCGGATAGGACGGTTCGGATCAACACCTTTATGCTTGGCAGTCTCCGGTTTCGGAATAACCCAAACATCAATATCACCCGGAGCACGCTTGTTCTGGAGCCATTCAGGATAGTTGGCGAAATTGCCTTGGCCTTTGAGAATGCAGCACAGGAATCCCTGATGAGAAAAGCGGGCAGCGACCTCTTTGCATGCAGCAGAAAGTTGCTGGTTGCGAGAGATATATTTCTGTGTGAGCATACCCCACTGTAATCTCATGGCACGAGGTGGCCATTGATCTTCAGGAAGTCTGTCTATAGCGCCAAACACAACGCCCATCAAAGCCTGCTTTGTGGATAGGTCAAGCAGTTCTTCCCATTGCTCTGCACTAGGAACCAACGACAATCTGTCACGATTACTTACTGTAATAGTTCAAAGAATATTTCCGTTTTATTCATTGCAGCTTCTCTTTGAGCACATTCCACAAAAACAGCGTATTACCTATGATATAACGGCGCCACATGCGTTTTGGTTCTTTTATAAGGCGATACAGCCATTCCAAAGAATGATTCTGCCACCATAACGGAGCTCTTTGGTATGTGCCAGCAAAGAAATCGAACACCGCGCCGACGGTTCCTACGTGGCAATGGATATCCAACTCATCCCAATGACTGTAGGTCCATTTCTCCTGTTTCGGAGCCGTCATACCAATCCACAGCAGATCAGGATTAGCATCGTTGATGGCACTGATGATTGCAGCATTATCAGCATCGCTGAACTGCGGTTTGTATGGAGGCGAATAAGAGACGACCTCAAGATGAGGATAAAGCAGAGCAGCCTTCTCACGGATTAATGCAAGCACTCTCTCAGAAGACCCCATGAACATCACCTTCTTTGCTGATTGCTGAGCGGAATGAGCCTCGCTATCATTTGCGAGTTTCTTGCTCATCTCTTCCAGTTTGTTCATCTCATACTCAAACAAGTCCCAACCCGCGATTCTCTCCTTCGGCAGTGATTTCGCCTTAAGCCAACGGCACGCCTTGACGATGCTCGCCCCATCAGGAATGAGATAATCGCCATTGAGCAATGCCTCCTGGAAGAGACTGTCCTTCAGTGCAGTATTATAGGAATGAGCGTTTATCGTATTTATCAGCACCTTCCCATCGGGAATCGCTGCTAATTCCTGACGAGAACATACCAAATTCAAATCTTTAATTCTAATCATGTCGCTATAAATAAACGAGAGAATCACTTCTCAACAACAATAGCCTTCACACCATCAGCAGTAGGAGGAATATTGAGAATCCTATCATTATTGTCATACTTCAGATATTCCGCAATAACACTGCGGCTATAGCCACCTCCATCCTTCAATCCACCATTGTGAGAGAAGAACAGCCACTGTCCTTTGAATTCCACGATGGCAGGATGCGTAGTATTGCTGTTACCCGCTATCTCGCTGATGACACCCTCTACATGATACGGGCCGAATATATTGTCGGCCATGGCATACGCAATCTTTTCAGGAAACCCGGAAGCATAGGTCAGATAATAATGACCATTATATTTATGCACCCAAGGAGCCTCCTCAAATGGGTGGTCTGAAGATATTTCGATACGATGAACAGGACCGTCAATCTCAATCATGTTATCTTTGAGTTTTGCAATGTAGCACTCTCTGTTACCCCATGCCAGATATGACTGTCCGTCATCATCGGTAAAAACCGTTGGATCAATACATGCCCAGCTATGAGTTGAGTCGAAGCAATCTTTCGGTGTAAGCAAAGGTTTTCCTAATGCATCATGATATGGACCGGTAATCCTGTCACTCACTGCAACACCAATCCCACACCAGTTGGTTGAGACATACCAATAATATTTGCCGTTTTTCTTTATTGCCTGTCCAGCGAAAGCCTGTTTGCTCTCAGACCATTTGAACTCATCGATAGAGAGAGGCACAGGGTATTCGTCCCAGTGTTTCAT
>JAUNIK010000261.1 GCA_030523505.1 Prevotellaceae bacterium
CGTCATCGTTCACTCCCCCTTAGGGGGCTGGGGGGCTGTTTTCGTCTTCGTTTTCGTATTCGTTAATAAATTCCTTGCATATACCAGAAAAAAGCAGTACCTTTGCAGTCTATTTGAAAATTTAGTTATATAATAACTACTATGACTACATTCGTTATCTCACTCCTGTGTCTGCTCACAGGTTATTTCATTTATGGTTCTTTCGTAGAGCGTATCTTCGGTTCTGATCCTAATAGACAGACTCCATGCTACACATCAAACGACGGTGTGGACTACACTCCAATGGCAACTTGGAGGGTATTCCTTATCCAGTTTCTTAATATCGCTGGTACCGGTCCTATCTTCGGTGCTATCCAGGGTATTCTCTTCGGTCCGGCAGCTTATCTCTGGATAGTCCTCGGATGTATCTTCGGTGGTGCTGTCCACGATTATATGTCGGGAATGCTCAGTACACGTCGTAACGGTGAGTCATTGCCTGAGATTGTAGGCGACGAACTGGGACCTCGTTTCCGAGTATTGATGCGCGCCATCTCTATGATACTTATGATACTCGTTGGTACCGTGTTTGCAACAACACCTGCGGGATTGCTCGCAAGTATGACGGGAGGATGGGGTACATTCGGAACTGTAACCTTCTGGACAACAATCATCTTCTGCTATTATATCCTGGCAACACTCCTTCCTATCGACAAACTCATTGGAAAGATTTATCCGGTATTCGGACTTGCTCTTCTCGTAATGGCAGCAGGTGTGCTATATGGTATCTTCGCAAATCCTGGTGCTCTGCCTGAGATAACCGATGCGTTCAGCAACCACCATCCATCAAGCAACATTCCATTGTTCCCAGGACTCTGCATCACTATCGCCTGTGGTGCTGTCAGCGGATTCCACGCTACACAGTCACCAATGATGGCTCGATGCATGAAAAACGAGAAATACGGTCGTCCTGTGTTCTACGGAGCAATGATAACCGAAGGTCTCGTAGCAATGATATGGGCTGCAGCTGCCATCAAATTTGCTGATTCACTCAGCGTTGCAGGTGCTACCCCTTATGAGAAACTCATGAACGCACTGACAGAAAACGGTGCTCACGGCGTAAACCCAGCAATCATCGTCAACGAGATTTGCCACTCATGGTTAGGAAGCGTCGGTGCTGTATTGGCAATCCTCGGTGTTGTGGCTGCTCCTATCACATCTGGTGATACCGCCTTCCGCAGTGCACGACTCATAGCGGCCGACTTCATGCATTTCCCTCAGGACAAGATTCACCGCCGACTGATGCTCTGCGCTCCTGTTTTCGCTATATCTATCGCTTTGATGTTCATCGACTTCTCAATCATCTGGCGTTATTTCGCATGGACAAACCAGACTCTCGCTGTGTTCACACTCTGGGCAATCACCGTCTATCTGGCACGCAACAAGAAACTATGGGTGATTTCATTCATCCCTGCTCTTTTCATGACAATGGTTTGTTCTACATACATCATGATTGCACCGGAAGGATTCCATCTCTCTGCAATATTGTCTTACAGCATCGGATTTGCTGTCACCATCATTTGCAATGTGTGCTTCTTCAGGTGGCTTGCCCAAAACAGAAAAGAATAATCATCACAATAAATCTTTGATTTATCCGTTATATAATATATGAACCAGCAATATCCATCTGCTCTGCTCGAAAGAGCCGTCACCGAACTGGCAAAACTGCCGGGCGTAGGACGAAAAACTGCTCTGCGACTGGCACTCCATCTGCTTCGCAGGTCGGAGGATGAGGTGGATATGTTTGCCAACGCCGTCAGCGACATGAGGCACAATGTGGTGTATTGCAGTGTATGTCACAACATCTCGGATACCGAAGTATGCCCGATATGCAGCAATCCAAGCCGCGACGCCTCAAAGGTGTGTGTTGTAGAGAATGTTCAGGATGTGATGGCTATAGAGAACACAATGCAGTTCAATGGTCTCTACCATGTCCTTGGCGGTATCATTTCACCAATGGACGGAATAGGACCAGGCAACCTTGAGATTGAATCGCTGGTTGGTCGTGTGGCCGACGGTGGTATCGAAGAGGTGATACTCGCCCTGAGCTCCACAATGGAAGGCGACACCACCAATTTCTATATCGCACGCAAACTGGAAGATTACAATGTGAAGCTGAGCGTCATAGCACGCGGCATATCAGTAGGCAACGAGATAGAATATACTGATGAAGTGACACTCGGTCGCTCTATCGTCAATAGAACACCTTTCGGCAAATAACATCAAACAATAATTCAAGGCAGCTATTGCCAACAAATACAGAAAACAATGAATCAGATAAAGACGTTCCGAACAATATATTGGGCAATCCTTGCTGGTATCGTACTGGTGGGAGTGGTATTGGAATTCATCGATGTGCTCGATGGAATCCTGCCAATGGACACAACGCTCGAGTTCTCATTGCAGTATGTAATGATACTGATTACTCTCGCAGTCATCTATCTTGCCCTGAAGATGGTTAAGAAGAACCCGGTAGTGAGAATGGCATTACTCGAAGGTCCTGCACTCATCAACATCCTGTTCTACCACGGATTCGTGAACGCCTCATTCGGATATCTCGCCATAATGTGCGTAATAGCCTATGCATTTGTTTATCCTTCGAAGGTGGAGGACGACGAATTAACAAACAATTAAACTAATTTTTTGTGAAGAAACTCGCTGTAATCATAGTATCATATAATGTCAAGTATTACCTGGAGCAGTGCATCGTTGCATTGCGTTGGGCTTTACGTGATATCGACTCGGAGATCATCGTCGTTGACAACCACTCGCGCGATGACTCTGTAGAATACATCCAAAAAAAATTCGGTAAGGCTGTCACCGTGATAGCAAGCAACCATAACCTTGGTTTCTCGCGTGCCAACAACCGTGCTATCGAGAATTCCGATTCGGAATATGTATTACTGCTCAACCCTGACACCATCGTCACAGAGGAATCGATAAAGGAAACTATCGCCTTCATGGATTCGCATCCGAAAGCGGGCGGTTTAGGTGTGAGAATGCTCAAGTCAGATGGCACGAACGCTATGGAGAGCCGTCGTGGTGTTCCTACACCAATGGTGGCTTTCTACAAAATGTGCGGTCTTTGCTCGATGTTCCCTAACAGCAAGCGTTTCGGTCATTACTATATGAGCGACATCCCTTGGGATGAACCTAACGAGATTGAGGTTATCAGTGGTGCCTTCTGTATGCTCCGTCGTAAAGCACTCGACGAGGTGGGATTGTTAGACGAAGACTATTTCATGTATGGCGAGGATGTGGATCTCAGTTACCGTCTGCTTCAGGGTGGTTGGGAGAACTGGTACATCCCTTCAGTAATCTTGCATTACAAAGGCGAGTCAACCCACAAGTCATCATTCCGTTATGTCCATGTGTTCTACGATGCAATGCTTATCTTCTTCAGAAAGCACTATGGTCACCTCACCTTCCTCATATCGCTTCCTATCAAGGCAGCTATTGTGGGCAAGGCATCGGTGACACTCGTAAAGATGCTTTGGAAGAACTGTCTCGACAGCATCGGATTGCGTAATCACTCGGCTTACAAACAACCAGTATATGTTTTTATTGGTTCAAAGTTCACATTGGAACAATGCAAAGAGATTTCACGCTACAAAGGTCTTGATGCTAAATTCGTTGAGGGTACAGCGGGAACACTTCCTAACGGTCATCTCGATATAACATTGCCTGATGATCGTCCACTAGTGGTTGTATATGATGTTCACGCATATTCGTATAACGAGATATTCAAGATCTTCGCCAAGGCTCCACAGCCACAGGTGACTATCGGAACATACGACAACAACACCCGAATGATAATCACCCAAACAGAGGTTATTTATTAATTCTCCAAATCATTAAATCACTAAATCATAAATGAAACTGCTTCATCTGAGAGCAATGGAACCTGAAGACCTCGAACTCCTCTATAAAGTGGAGAACGATGCATCAATCTGGGATATGGGTCCAACAACCATGCCCTATTCTCGTGATGTTCTGCGTCAATATATCCTCTCTACAACAAGTGATATATTCATCGACAAACAGGTGAGGCTTATCATAGAAGCCGACGGAGGTGTTACCATTGGCATTGCCGACATCAACTCGTTCGATGCAAAACACATGCGTGCAGAAGTTGGAATTGTTATTTTGCCGGAATACCGTAATATGGGTTATGCAACCCAGGCGATCCAACATCTGGCGGATTATTCACTCAACACGATACACCTCCACCAACTTTATGCCATCGTTCCATGCTCAAATTCTGCATCGAAGAAAGTATTCGAAAAATGCGGTTTTTATGGTACAATGGAGTTAAAAGACTGGCTCTTTGATGGGAAAAAGTACAAAAATGCACTATTATTGCAGAAAATCTTGTAAAAAGTTGGCAGTTTTCTTGGTGGAATAAAATATTTGTTGTACCTTTGCACCCGCAAACAAGAAACATGGTGCGTTAGTTCAGCTGGTTAGAATGCCTGCCTGTCACGCAGGAGGTCACGGGTTCGAGTCCCGTACGC
>JAUNIK010000262.1 GCA_030523505.1 Prevotellaceae bacterium
ATATCCGACCAGAAGAAGAGGTTTAAGATTACTATTACATAAAACATATTACGGGTGAGCATTAGCTCGCCCCTATTCTTTTCCATGTATAAACAGATACTCAAGCAATATTGGGGCTATGATGATTTCCGCGGCATCCAGTCGGAGATTATCGAAAGCATAGGAGCCGGGCGCGACACGCTGGGTCTTATGCCTACCGGAGGTGGTAAGTCGATCACCTTCCAGGTGCCTGCTGTATGCAAGGAGGGTGTCTGTATTGTCATCACACCACTCATCGCTCTGATGAAAGACCAGGTGCAGCATCTTCGCGAGAAAGGTATTCTTGCCTCCGCCATCTATTCCGGACTGACAAGAAACGAGATTATCTCGACTCTTGAGAACTGCATCCTCGGTAACACAAAACTGCTATATGTCTCTCCGGAGCGTCTCGGTTCACAGATATTCCAGACGAAACTGGCACACATGAAGGTGAGTTTCATATGTGTCGATGAGGCTCACTGTATCAGTCAGTGGGGCTACGACTTCCGTCCGTCATATCTGCACATTGCCGACATCAGGAAGATAAAGCCTGATGCTCCCGTCCTTGCACTGACGGCTACTGCCACCCCTAAGGTTATCGAGGATATTCAGCAACGGCTCGGTTTCCGTGAACCGAACTGTTTCAGAATGAGCTTCGCCAGAAAGAACATATCATATATCGTACGCAAGGCCACCGACAAGATTGCCGAGATGGTGCATATCCTCAATTCCGTACCGGGCTGCGCCATTGTTTATGCCCGCAGCAGGCAGGGCACAAAGGAACTCGCCGACATTCTCAACGAGAACGGCATACCATCGACATTCTATCATGCAGGATTGGAGCATGCCATAAAAGACCTGCGCCAACAGCAATGGCAACGGGATGAGGTGAGAGTGATGGTGGCAACAAACGCTTTCGGTATGGGTATCGACAAACCAGATGTGCGCCTGGTAATACATATAGACTGTCCGGATTCCATTGAGGCCTATTTCCAAGAGGCTGGCCGAGCTGGTCGCGACGGAAGGGAAGCATACGCCGTGCTTCTCACCAACGGCCACGATGAGGTGAAACTGCGACGCCGCATTGCAGACACATATCCGGATAAGGAGTATATACGCAACATTTACGAATACCTTGCCTATTTCTATCAGACGGCTATGGGATTCGGCAAAGGACAATCGCATACCTTCGACATAAGCAAGTTCTGCCGTGCATACAAGCTTTTCCCTACGCTCGTTGACTCTTCCCTGAAGATTCTACACAACGCGGGATATATAGAATACGAGACCGACCCAGAGACGAAGGCACGACTGATGATTACTCTGTCGCGCAACGAACTGTCACGTCTTGAAACACTAACACCAAACGAAGAGAAGGTGATGACCACCCTGATGCGAATGTACGGTGGTTTATACAGCGACTATGTATATATCGATGAATCGGCCGTCGCCATCAACTCCGGCATGGAACAGAATGATGTGTATGTCATCCTGAAAGGGTTGAGCCATCGACACATCGTGCATTTCATTCCTGAACAGAAGATTCCTTTCATCACCTATCTGCAGGACCGCGATGAGAAAGACCGTATCGTGATAAGTCGTGAGGTATATGAAGACCGTAAGGCACAGTTGGAAAAAAATATCAACGCCATAATAGCCTACACCAAGAACGATGAGGACTGTCGCAGTGTGCAGCTATTAGGGTATTTCGGTGAGGAGCACTCGGAGGAATGCTGCAAGTGTGATGTCTGTCGCGATAAGCGCAGAACAAACAGAAGCGATGCTGTGGTCAAAGCGAAGGAACAGATTCTTGAACTCCTCGCAGACGGCGAGAGGCATTTCGTCACCGAACTGAATGACATACAGGTCAGCACCCCTGACCTCGACAAGGCGTTGAACAATATCCTCCGCGATGAGATTGCTAAACTGGAAGGCAGTTACATCAGTCTCAACAAATAGTTCTTTTACACCTTATTATATATATAGGAAAGATACTATATACAGTGGATAAAGAAACAACACCATTCCGAAAAGCATTTAACAGCCTAAAAAAATAAGCGCCGGCTCCGAAGAGCCAGCGCTTTTATTATTTGTTCTTAATCTTATTGCTGATTAGAAGAAGAGGTAACGGTTGTCAACGATATTTGCGTTAACGTAGAGTTCGTTCATGAAGTTACCTGCATACTGCATTGCTCTCTGACGGAGACGAGCCTCCTGAGCCTTAGCATCGAACTTACCCTCACGGTTCTTCTTGTCAGTTACCTGGAATACATAAACACCAGCCTCACCAACAACAGGCTGAGCAGATACCTTACCCTTTGCTGTAGCAGCAACAGCACCAGCGAGAGCAGGCTCTGAAGCACCAGTAGCAGCAACGAATACAGGAGAAGAGAATGTGATCTGCTGAACAGAAGCAGCCTTTGCACCCTTAGCGTTCTTCACATCCTTAACTTCCTTAGCCTTAGCAAGGAGAACCTCAGCCTTCTTTTCCTTGAGAACCTCAGCCTTTACGATCTCACGAACCTGTGGGTCTGTGATGTCGCGATAGCCAACTGGATTGATCTTGTCGAGTACAACAACGAGGAGGTGGTTGTTATCGCCACACTCATACATTGGTGAAACCTGACCTTCCTTAGCCTCGAATACCCACTTCAAAGCATCGCGTGTAGCACGGATGTTTGCAAGGTTGTGAGCAGCAGTTGTTACATCCTTACGCTCCTGAACAGTGTAGCCAGCCTTCTGTGCGTTCTTTGCTACATCGTCACCAGTCTGGTTTGCGCTTACGAATGAAGAGAAGTTGTTGTATGCAGAACGGTAAGTGTCCTTAGAGAACTCGATAGACTTCTTAACTACAGCAGCAACATACTTGTCAACGAATGCCTTCTTGCTTGTTACCTCGAGGATGATATTACCCTGATCGAGGACGATATTCTTCAACTCACCAGCAGCCATTGTGTTGAGGCTATTGATGTAGTTCTTTGTATCCATATCCATTGAAGGAGCGTTCTGATACTGAGCAGTAGTCATCCAAACCTTAGCACCAGTCTGGCTGTAGTTCTTTGCGATAACCTCGAAGTCTGCACCACCCTTGAGAGCTGTGTAGATTGAGTCAGCCTTCTTGTGAGCCTCTTCTGGAGTTTCTGCAAATACCTGAATCTGACGATACTCAACTGAGTCTGGCAAGCTCTGCTTTGAAACGAGCTTCAACACATTGAGAGTGTTGTCGCGCTGTGTCTCGAATACCTTAGAAACCTCACCTACTGATACTGAATCGAGCATTGCAGCGATGTCAGATGGGAAAGCATTCTTCTTTACAGGGATACCGAGGCAAGGAACGAGCGATGTGCTCTTGCGAGCAACCTCTGCAGCGTCTGTTGCTGTAGCAAGATTCTCCTTGTAACCGTTGAACTCCTTAACGAGAGCGTTACGGTCAGCTGCAGATGCCTCAACAACAACATCAACATACTTGATGTCGCGTGTCTCAACATACTGACGGAAACGTGGCTTCATCTCGTTGTACTTTGCCTTGAGATCAGCGTCCTCTACCTTTACGGCAGCATCGTCAACTGATGAGTAAGGGAAAGCAGCGAGCTCTACTGAGCTCTCCTCTGTCTCTGCCTGGAAAGCAGCCTTTGCCTCTACAGGGTTTGAGAGGAAGCAGTGAGCGAACAAGCCCTGGTACTTCTGAGCGAGGAGCTGCTGACGCAATGTCTTCTCGATGAAGGTCCAGTACTTGTAAATAGACTGATACTGCTGAGCGAGCTGTGGGTTTGCAACCTGCTGCTGCTTGTACTCAGCGAGGAATTTCTTGAGCTGGTTTACGTCGAAGCGACCAGTCTGCTGGTTGAGGAATGGAGTCTGTGCGAGCATTGGGTTAGTACCCTCAGAGAGCACGTTCTGCATCTCCTCGTCGGTAACGGTAAGACCGAGCTTTGCAGCTTCGTTCTCAACGATCTTGGTCTGAACATAGGTATTCCATACCATATCCTTAACCTGGTTGAGCTGGTCTTCTGTCAGATTGTCCTGACCAGACTGCATCTTCATTACCTCCTGATACTCATCGATGAGTTTCTGGAAATCCTGAACATTGATTTTTTCACCAAGCACCTCGCCAATCTGCTGACGCTGGTCATTGCGAGTTGATTCACATGAACGGAACAACTCCTCGGCGATGAAAGAGAAGAGGCCCAAACCGATGATTGCGATGAGCCAAACGCCTTTACTTCTAATTTTTCCTAATACGGCCATTGTTGTAATTATTTTTGTTTGTTTATTATTTACTATTTCACCTATGGCGCAACACAAATTCCCCTTAATATTAAGAGGTAATTACGCGCGTATGCGCCAAAAAGCATACAAATTTACTAAAAAAATTGCGAACTACATAATTTTCGACTAAAAAAGTGTTGTTATTCCACTACTTTCAGGCGTACGAGTTCTATTTTAGTGTTTGTTTTCTTCAATATCTTGAATTCGAAGTGCTTTATCTTCACAACTTCG
>JAUNIK010000003.1:0-3250 GCA_030523505.1 Prevotellaceae bacterium
CAGTACAAAATTACTACAAACGAGTGGAAAATCAAAGAAATTTAACCATATTTGTTAGTTTTCATACTCTCTCCTCATCTTTTTTTTGTAGTTTTGCAAATTGTTAAGAAACAATTGCACCTATTGATGGAGAAACTCTTTCATTACACATGGAAGCATCGCCTGTTTCCGCTCCGTTCGCTTGTCACCACCGATGGCAGAACTGTCGAGGTGTTGGATGTAGGTCTGCACAACCACGATGCAGGTCCCGACTTCTTCAATGCCAAAATAAAAATCGACGGTACTATGTGGGTGGGCAATGTGGAACTGCATCTGAAATCGAGCCACTGGAATCTGCACGGCCATGACCGTGACGAGGCTTACGACAACACCATACTCCATGTGGTGTGCGAGGCCGATATGGATGTGTTCAACAGCAAAGGACAGCGACTGGTGCAGATGGTGGTGCCTATCCCCGACAACCTGCGCGACAACTACGACCGACTGCTCCGCGACGACCGCTATCCACGTTGCCACGACATACTGGGCCAGTTGCCATCGCTCACCATCCACTCATGGCTGTCGGCACTGCAGACAGAACGCCTGGAGCGCAAGACCGAGGATATCATGGCGCGCGTCAACGCCCTCTGCGGCGGTTGGGAGGAAGCCACATTCCAGACACTGGCACGCTACTATGGGTTCGGTGTTAACAATGATGTCTTTGAACAATGGGCAAAGGCATTGCCGATGAGAGCCATCGACCATCACCGCGACGACCTGTTCCAGATAGAAGCCATCTTCTTCGGACAGGCAGGATTGCTGGACATTGACACAGCACCGCTGAGCCATCGTGAGGAGATGGACGGCGACTTGTATTTCCATCGTCTGCACCGAGAGTATAAATACCTGGCGCATAAGTTCACGCTCACTCCTATCGATGGTAAGCAGTGGAAATTCCTGAGGATGCGACCACAGAATTTCCCATACATACGACTGTCGCAGTTGGCTACCCTCCATTACAACCGTACGGCAGGACTGAGCTTGCTGTTGGAGTGCAACACGATAGAAGATGTGGAGAAGGCACTCGCCACGCAGGTGAGCGAATACTGGCAGACACATTATGTGTTTGGAGTGGAAAGCGAGAAGAACGACAAGAAGATGTCGCGTGCATCGATAGAGAACCTCGTCATCAATGTGGTGGCTCCGCTGATGTTTGCCTATGGCAGATACCGCCACAAAGAGCAACTGGTGAACAAAGCCATCGACCTGCTGGAACAGATAAAAGCCGAGGACAACAACATTGTACGCCTATGGCGTGAGTGTGGAGTAGAGGTGAAGACCGCCGGTGACTCGCAGGCTCTCATACAGTTGAAGAAGGAATACTGCGACAAGCACGAGTGTCTGAGATGCAGGATGGGATATCATTACATAAAGTCGAATCCGGGGTTCCTGAAAGAGGAGCCCAGCCCCCCAACCCCCAAAGGGGGAGTGAGCGAAAGCGATAGCGATGGCGAAGGCTAAAATTTTTCACTTTTCACTTAGATTATGATTTACGAACTCGAAATGGAAGTGCGCGATTATGAGTGCGATATCCAGGGCATTGTGAACAATGCTAACTATCTGCACTATATGGAGCACACCCGACATAAGTTTATACAGAGTATCGGACTGTCGTTTGCCGATCTGCACGAGCAGGGCATCGATGTCGTTGTGGCACGAATGAACCAGCAGTATAAGACTCCTCTCCGACCAGAGGATGTCTTCCTCTCGCGCGTATATATGAGTAAGGAGGGACTGCGATACATCTTCCATCAGGATATTGTGCGTAAGAGCGACAACAAACTGTGCCTCCGTGCCACCGTCGAGGCGGTATGCGTCATCAACGGTCGTCTGAGCGACTCAGAAGTATTACAACAGGCTTTCGCCGAATATCTCAAATAATGAACAAAGAAGCCATTTACGCTATTGCCCTCACCCGGTTGAGCTGTATGAGTTTTGCCGTGCTGCACGAACTCTACGACCGTCTTGGTACTGCAACTGCCATCGTGGAACATCGTAATGATATCCGCGAGGTGATACCTGAGGCACCATACGCGGTGGTGGAGGCGTTCCGCAATATGGACGATGCACTGATGCGTGCCGAGGCTGAATATCGTTGGGATGTGGACAATAAGATACAGGTGCTGCACCTCAACGACGAGCGTTACCCACAGCGTCTGCGTAACTGTCCTGATGCACCGACGGTGCTGTTCTATCGCGGTTCGGCCGACCTCAACGCGTCGAAGGTCATCGCCATCATCGGCACACGCCATGCCACCCTCTACGGACAGGACATAATCCGCAAGTTTGTGAGCGATCTGCGTCAGTATTGCCCCGATGTGCTCATCGTCAGTGGATTGGCTTATGGTGTAGATATCTGTGCCCATCGCGAGGCATTGGCGAATGGATTCCCAACGGTGGGAGTCCTTGCCCATGGTCTCGACCAGATATATCCTAACGCCCATCGTGACACAGCCATCAAGATGCTCTCCAATGGAGGTTTGCTCACCGAATATATCAGTATGACACCGGGAGCCAAAGGCAACTTCGTGCAGCGCAACCGTATCGTGGCGGGCATGTCGGATGCTTGTGTCCTTGTGGAGAGCGCGTATAAAGGCGGTGGACTGATAACAATGCGAATAGCGCAAGACTATTCCCGTGACTGTTTCGCATTCCCTGGACCAGTGAACGCCGAATACAGCAAAGGTTGCAACAACCTCATTCGTGATAATAAAGCATCGCTCATCACCTCGGCAGAGGATTTCGTAAATGCAATGGGGTGGCATGATGAACTGCAACTCGCCCAAGCCCGTGAGGAAGGCATCGAGCGCCAGATGTTCCCTGACCTGTCGGAAAACGAGCAGAAGGTGGTGGATGCTCTGCAAGAAAACAACGATCAGCAGATCAATGTGCTGACGGTGAGGACAGGCTTGCCAATCAATATCCTCTCATCGACACTCTTCCAACTCGAGATGAAAGGTCTGTTGAAGACCCTCGCCGGAGGAGTGTATCATTTGTATTAGACCCCTCCCCAACCCTCCCCGTAAGGGGAGGGAGTGTATTATATTATGAACATATCAACTTTTCCTAATCGTCCGCTGTTCCTTGCACCAATGGAAGATGTCACCGACATTGGTTTCCGTATGCTCTGCAAGCGATTCGGCGCAGCAATGGTTTATACCGAGTTTGTCAGTGCTGAAGCCCTGATACGCTCCGTCAATGCCACAGTGAA
>JAUNIK010000003.1:3260-27135 GCA_030523505.1 Prevotellaceae bacterium
CACCATAGCCGAAGAGGAACGCCCTGTGGGTATTCAGATCTATGGCCGTGATGTAGAAGCAATGGTGGAAGCGGCAAAAATCGTTGAGAACGAGGCCCATCCTGATGTCATCGACCTCAACTTCGGCTGTCCTGTGAAAAAGGTGGCAGGCAAGGGTGCTGGAGCCGGAATGCTCCGTAATGTACCATTGTTGCTCGACATAACAGACAAGGTGGTGAAGGCTGTCAACACCCCTGTCACGGTGAAGACACGACTCGGATGGGATGTGCCAACCATGATGGATGCCTCATTGACGATTCCCGGAGCCGACCACCGTCCGTTTATAGTAGAACTGGCAGAGCGCCTCCAGGACAGAGGCATCAGCGCCCTGACTATCCATGGTCGTACACGCAGTCAGATGTACACCGGCGATGCCGACTGGACACTCATCGGTGAGGTAAAGAACAACCCGAAGATGCATATCCCTATCATCGGCAATGGTGACATAAAGACCCTCGAGGATGCCGACAATGCCTTCGACAAATATGGTGTCGATGCAGTGATGATTGGTCGTGCCACCTTCGGTCAACCGTGGATATTCTCAAAGACTCCGCTCACCCTCGACGAGAAGATTGATGTGCTCGAAGAGCAGCTACGCATCAATGTGGAGCGTATCGACGAATATCGTGGTATCATCCACACCCGTCGTCATCTCGCCTCGTCGCCAGTGTTCAAAGGTATTCCAGACTTCCGCCAGACACGCATCGCCATGCTCCGCGCAGATAAGTATGATGACCTGATGGCAATACTGGAAGAGTGCAGAGAGAGGGTGAGAGCCCCCCAGCCCCCAAAGGGGGAGTAAAGGAGAGGGAGCCAGCTGATTATTCCAAAGATTTATGCAAGGATTAATTTGCAATGTGAATATTTTATCGTAATTTTGTAACGGTCAATAATAAATAATGATATGAAAAAGATATTCTTCCTCTCGTTGATGATGCTTTTTGTTGCTGTGTCGGCAATGGCAAAGACAAAAGGCGTGAAGGAATTCCATGCTTACTACACCCAGCACCTCGACCCGGATCCTCGTAATGCAGGCAACTGGAAGATTGGTGAGGTGGAAGAATTGAAGGATCCTTATGTCATTCTGTATTCGAAGAACTATATCCGTGTGGGTGGTACGTCATATTTCATTGACAAGGCCACAGTGCAGAATAAGGACTATACACCGGAGGAGAATCCGGGATATGGCAAGTCGATAGCCTTTGCGGCAGCAAGTCTCATTGGCGAGGAGATATTCGTGACTATTGAATACGGCAATCGTGAGAACCCTAACCTATGGGGATTCTCTATTTTCGACCGTGCCAACCAAGGGCATTTCTATTTAGGAGAGTTGCAGCCGTAAGCCCCCCAAAAAGCCCAGCCCCCCAGCCCCCAAAGGGGGAGCAAAGCCTCTCCCCAGCCCACTCCTCAAGGTGAGGGGACCTGCAATATACATAATACAAATAATCCCCAGCCTCATCGAGAGACTGGGGATTATTTTGCTCCCCCTTTGGGGGCTGGGGGGCTAACCTATCACCCACTTGCTGCCTGGGATGAGCGAGATGAGTTTCGCTGTTATCACGCAACAGGTGTACGAACAGATTGCTATCACAGGGATGGCTATCCATACAGGGATGATTGGTTCTGCTGGATTGCCATTGACGATGTATGCAGCGATAGGCTGGAGGAAGAACATGTGCATGAGATACATGCCAAACGACAGTTTCGATATCTGAGTGATGATGCGTGGAGCCTTCTCCTGACGGATGCAGGTGAAGAGCAGGAAGGCACCGAAGGTTGCTACAACGAGGTTTGGCATGCAGAACTCCCAACCCCACTCAAGCATTGGAGTGTCGATAGGCTGCATAGGGATTCCTCTGAACCAGAACGACCATGCTGTGAAAGCAGCACCAGCCGCAAAGCATGAGCCACCGATGATGAGGCGCTTCTTCACATCCCAGTCGAGGTGCACGCGGATATAATGAGCCAGAACGAGATAGCCGAGATAACCCGAGCAGTAGTAGAATGCGTGGAAGTTTGGATTCCAGAAACACTGGCCGAACACCTCTGGGAACACATATCGCTGCAACCAAGGCATTGTGGTGGAGAGCGCGAAGAACGCGATGAAGATACGCTCGTCCTTTGCCGATGCACGCTCGAGCCATGGTGACACCACTGGGATGATGATATAAAGTGATATCAGTGGGTACATGAACCACAGATGACCAGCCATCGAAGGGAAATTGAATGGGATGAGTTTCAGGTCGGCCATGCTCTGTTCCCACGACATACCGCCCCACGCCAGTGGGAGGAAGGTGTAGAGAAGCAGGAAGCAGATGAATGGCGGGAGGATACGCTTGAAGCGACGGATATAGAACTCGCTCATGGTGACGCCCTGCTTCACTGGTACGAGCAGGAATGCCGATACTACCATGAAAAGAGGTACACATGTGCGTGCGACACCACCGTCGTAGAACGATACCCAGAAGCGGTTTGCCTCGCTGAGGAGCATCGACTTGTCACCAGCCAAGCCCGATGGGTCGGCACCATAGAAATTCTCACTCGCGTGAACCAGCATCACAAGGAAGCACGCAATAACACGGATGTAGTCAACAAAGACTATTCGTTCATTTTGTCTCATATTGTTAATTGGTTTATGTTTATTTCTTATTCATAAGCGGTTTCTCTATCCAGAACCATGATACACATGCCGGGATGGCTGTTATGACGAATGCCAGGATGAGAGCCAACGACTTGGAATATTCCACCACGCCGAAGAGAATCAGGCATTGGATGACAGGGAAATGATAGAGGTACAGTCCGTAGGTGATATTATCAAACCGGCGGAATACATTCAGCGGTTTGCAGCAGTAGGCTATTCCCACGAGCATCATTGGGAAGGTGACGGGTTCGAGGATAAAGCACACATCAGAGAGTACCGGCACATGGAAGAATCCCACAAACAGGAACAGCACTGCACTCACCGGCAACAACCATCTCACATGTTTCATGAACAGGTCGAAATAAAGCAGCAATGTCATGCCACTCAGGAAATACACGAAATACTGCACCTGAACCGGCATGAAGTAATACACTGAAATGCATCCTGCCATCATCATCAGAGATGTCCACCTCTTTGTGCGACCAATAATATACATCAGTATCGGCACAAGGCAATAGAACAGCACCTCCTGTTTCATCGACCACAGCGATCCGTTCATCTGTGGGGCGAGGTTGTCTTGGAATGTCATTGGCAACTCAGGTTCCAGCCAGTTGAGCATGCTGATATTAGCAATGAGGTATTTCCATGTCTGGCCGTTGGCAAGGAAGTCGGCTATTCCCAGACTGCTCACTGCCATTCCGAGCAACAGGCAGGCAATGATACATACCATATAAGCCGGTATTATTCGGCGGAAACGTTTCCGGGCGTATGAGGTGATGTCGCAGTTTCTTCGCAGGAAACTATATGTGACAAGGAATCCTGTGATGGTGAAGAACGCCTTCACTCTGTTTGTGCCAGATATGAACCATATAGGTTCGGTGTCGGTGAGCACGCAGAAGTGGGCTACTATGAGTGAGAAGGCAAACAGATACCGCAGGAAGTCGAAGCAGTTATCCTGCCTGACTCTCTGTATTATTTCCTCATGGAGTAATATGTCATGTCTGTTAGCCATATTTCACTTCCCTGCACTGTCAGAAGGAGTATTTACTATCTCCCTCTCCTTCGGGGAGGGAAGGGGTGGGGCTTACTGCTTGCGCTACCCTTCCCATTGCCTCATACGCACTCTCGCTTGGATGGAGGTGGTCGCCTGAGTCGAAGCCGTCGGCGAACATCGCGATGTGCTCTGGATGACGGACGGCAGCATCGAAGTCGATGCATCCATCGAAGATTGGTGATGTGCGCAACCACTCGTTGAACTCACGGCGCATCATCTCGCGGTCTTCGTTATATGTGCGCCAGCCGTAGATAGGTAGCAGGGTTCCGCTCCACACACGCAGTCCGAGTTTGCGGGCATGGCTCACATACAGTTCCTCAACACCTCGTTCCATCTCCTCGACGGTAGGCATATCGCTCCAAGGACGGAACGGGTTGACATCGCGACCCACAGGATGGATGATATCGTTGATGCCATGCTGGATGATGACATCGGTGGCGCCGCTCACATTCATCTCGATAGGGAAGCGTGTCGCGCCCTTCAAGCCGTAAGCCTGATAGGTGATGCAGTCATACTGGCGGAGAATGCGGGTGCCGCTCACTGCACGACGGATTACAGCCACATCGCGTCTGCCAGACTCCCACAGTTGCATTGCGAGATAGTCGGGCCAACTCTGTGCAGTGATGGAATCGCCGAAACATACTATGGCGTGGTTCTGTTCCTCGGTGAGGATATCTATCGTGTTGAGGAAGAAGAACCAGTTAGTGTTACGAGTCAGATCGAGTGGCATCACCTGTTTTGTGGCATGATCGCCATAGGAATATTTGCCCTTCGACAAAGGACCAGTGATGAGTGTTCCCGCATTCATCTGGGTATAGTCAGCGAAATACATGCTCACCTCTACCGTCTCGCCGGCAGTGACGCTGAAAGCGATAGCATCGCTCTCGACCTCTGTGCCCGGCGCAATCATTACGCTCTCGTTATCGCAGAAGGTTATTGCCACTGGCTCATATTGCTCCTGACTCTTTGCCACAAAGGCACGGGTGATAGTCACCGGTTCTGTGCCCGTGAGATTGGAGAAGCGGAATCGCAGAGCACTACCGTTGAATACAATGCGTACAGGATAGCGCAGAGTGATATCCTTGGCAAAGGTGGCCTCTTTACGATCGGTTATGGATGTGGCATTACCCCAGCAAGCCACCCATTTTGTATAGTTGTTGTTCATAATTCTAACTGTAAAAGGAACTGTTTCCTGTCGACACCACCGGCATAGCCAGTGATGCTGCCATCAGAGCCCATCACACGATGGCAAGGTACGATGATGCCTATCGGGTTGTGCCCCACAGCACCGCCCACAGCCTGTGCCGACATCGACGGTCTGCCCATGCGGCGAGCCACCTCGCGTGCTATCTCTCCATAAGTGGTGGTAGTGCCGTAAGGGATGCCGAGCATTATCTCGCCCACCATCTGGCGGAATGGCGAACCGGAGAGTCGCAGTGGGGGAGTGAAGTCGGGTTCCCTGCCCGAGAAATAGATATCCAACCAGCGTCGTGTCTCGACGAAGATAGGCATACTGTTGTCTTCTTTGAAGTCACGGCCGAGGGTCGCCCTGTCGTATTTCTGATTGTCGAACCAGACGCCGATAAGTGCTTCACCATCACTCGCCATAGTGATGGTACCTATTGGTGATTCATATCGGCTTATAAACTGCATTCCTTGATAGCCTCTTCGAGTTTGTTCATGCTGACAAGATATGAATGCAAGCCCAATGCTTTGCCTGCCTCGATATTCTCGCGTGAGTCGTCAAAATAAGCGGTTTCATCGGGATTAATGCCCGCCTCGGCAAACACCTGCTGGTAGATACGAGGATCAGGTTTGGCGAGGTTCATCTCGTAGGAGAGGAACAGATGCTCAAAGCAATCCTCAGGTTTGTAGCCGTGTTTCTCGAACTGCTTTATGGTGTGCTGCCATGCGTCTTCGTAGATATTGCTCAATAGGAACACACGGTATTTCTTTTTCAGTTCGAGGAGCATTTCAATACGCTCCAGGGGCACATCATCGAGCACAGCATCCATTGCCCAGAGAATCTCCTCGTCGGTGACATCCTCACGGCAGAACGGACGGGCAGCGTCTATGAATGCCTCTTTTGTGCAGAGTCCGTTGAGATAAGGTAACAATGCCGCAACAATGCCCGGATGTTTCACACAACCAGCAAAGTCGGGAAGCCCGACACTAAGCAGTGCCTTGGTGTCGCGCTCAAGGTTGAGGTTAAGGATAACCCCCGCAAGATCGAAGATTATATTTTTCATAAAAAAACGATGACGATAACGTTAACGATGACGTGGGTCTTATAACAAAGTTATAAACTCGTCCACATCTTTTTCTTCGGTGGCCCAACTGGTTACAAAGCGTACTGTTGTCTCCTTCTCGCCACGAGGTCCCCAGAGTTCAAACGAGGCATGCTGCATGAGACGATCCATCACATCGTTAGGCAGAACGACAAACTGTTGATTCGTTGGAGAGTCAATAGCCATCTTATAACCCTTTGCAATGAACGCCTCGCGAAGGCGCTGAGCCAGTTCCACAGCATGACGGGCAATGCGGACATAGAGGTTGTCGGTGAAGAGAGTACCGAACTGCACACCCTGCAGACGACCTTTTGCCATGAGGGCACCATGCTGTTTCACCAATGGGAAGAAATGAGGTAGGCGCTTTGGATCGCGAGCCACCACAGCCTCACCGAAGAGGCATCCCACCTTCGTACCACCGATATAGAACACATCAGCCAGACGGGCAATGTCGGCCAGAGTATAGTCAGCCTCGTCGCAGGCAAGAGCATATCCCAGTCGGGCACCATCAATATAAAGAGGTATATTGTGGCTATGGCAGATATTGCTCAGTGTCTCCAGTTCAGAGAGCGAGTAGAGAGTGCCATATTCCGTCGGTTGGGTTATATACAACATTCCCGGAGCCACCATGTGCTCATAGGTGTCATCGCGGTAGAAATCGGTTATGTAACGCTCTACCTCCTCTGGGTCCACCTTTCCCGCATGGCTCGGAAGGGTAAGAACCTTATGACCGCTATGCTCAATGGCACCACTCTCATGGACATTGATATGGGCAGTCTCGGCAGCGAGCACTCCCTCATGACGACGCAAGAGAGCATCGATGACGGTAGCATTGGTCTGGGTGCCACCAATAAGGAATTGCACCAGTGCTTCTGGTGCCTCGCAAGCCTCGCGAATCTTCTGCTTCGCCTCGGTTGTGTACTCGTCGGAACCATAACCAACGGTATGCTCGAGGTTGGTTTCCAACAGTCGGCGCATCACTTCTGGGTGAGCGCCCTCCATGTAGTCAGTGTCGAATTTTATCATATAAAGTGGGCCTTCTGCCTGAAATTTAATGCAAAGATAATCAATTTCTTGCTAAATAGAGATTTTCTTTGTACTTTTGTGCTCAGGTGGGTTCTATAAATTCCCACGATTAATATTTATACTGATGAATCATGAATCTTTTTTAATCTTTTTGCTTCTTTGTGGCTCATTTTGCAAGCTACTTCAGTTGTAATGCCCGCATTACGCCTTTATCCGCTTTCAAACTGTTCTCACAAATAATTCAAAAGCTTAAAAAGCCAATTTAAAGAACCCACCTCTATGATAACAAAAGCATTGCTTATAGCAACCCGAGCACATGAAGGACAGACCGATAGAGACGGCGAGGCGTATATCCTTCATCCGCTGGCAGTGGGCCTCATGGGTCGCACTGACGAAGAGCGTGTGGTAGGTTTCCTTCACGATGTTCTGGAGGACACTCCAGTCACTGTTGATGACCTTCTCAATGAGGGCATTCATGAGAGTTGTATCAACGCATTGAAGTTGCTCTGCCACACAAAGGACACGCCTTATGAGGAATATCTGCAGAATATAATCGACTCAAAGAATCCAGTGGCACTGCGTGTGAAATACCACGATCTATTGCATAACTTCGAACGAGGAAAGAAATATCCTGACCTCCAGGCGAAGCACGGCAAAGCGCTGCAACTCATCAAACCTGCAGTTGAGGCTATGGAGACTGTGAGCCGTTTTGACTACGATGGAGCCAAGGCAAAAGGACATGAGGTGGCAATCTTCGCCGCCGGTTGTTTCTGGGGAGTGCAGCACTATTTCCAAAAGAGGAAGGGAGTGGTGAAATCGATAGTGGGATATACCGGAAATACCGATGAAACCGCTGAAAATCCTACCTACGAACTGGTGAGAACCCATAAGACAAACCATCTGGAAGCAGTCCTTGTGGAGTTTGAACCAGAGCAGATTTCGTATGAAGAACTCTGCAAATTGTTCTTCGAGATTCACGATCCTGGACAGACCGATGGTCAGGGTCCCGACAAAGGTCAGCAGTATCGCAGTGGGGTGTTCTACACCAATGATGAACAGTTGCTGATAACCAATAAACTTGTTGACTATCTGCGTAATCATGGACATGAGGTGAACACGATAATACAACCTTGTGGACCATTCTTCATTGCCGAGGGATATCATCAGGACTATTACGAGAATACCGGCGGCAGTCCGTATTGCCATGTCAGAGTAAAGAAATTTTAGGCAAATAATTTATAGTTTTTATAAATTAACTGCATATCATAGGAGATTATCGCGATTATTTTGTAATTTTGCAGAAAAGAAATAAATCGACAATAAATAATGAAGAAGATTCTAACATTAAGTTTGCTGTTTGTCATCTCACTGATGGCGAGCGCACAGATGGTTGATCCAGTGAAGTTCACCAGCACTCTCAAGACCGGCAACACTGCCGAGGGTGAGATTGTTTTCACAGGTAAGATTGATAAGGGTTGGCATGTTTATTCCACCAACCTCGGAAGTGATGGTCCTATTGAGGCTACCTTCAATGTGGTGAAGTTGGACGGTGTGGAACTTGTCGGTGGCTTGAAGCCACGCGGCAATGAAATCTCACAGTTTGACGAGATGTTCGGCATGAAGCTCCGTTACTTTGAGAATAATGTAACCTTCGTGCAGAAGGTGAAGTTCACCAAGCCAGACTATAGCATCGACTGCTACCTGAACTATGGTGCTTGCAACGACCAGATGTGTATGCCTCCTACCGATGTAAACTTCAAGAAGTCGGGCAAGAGTCCTGCCGTAACTGGTGCTGATGAGAAGAAGGACGAGGCAAAGGCTGAGGAAGAGAAGCCTGCAGAGGAGGTTGCTGCCGATACAGCAGCCGTTGCTCCTGTTGTTGCTGACTCAACCGTTGTTGACGCTAACTCAGACCTCTGGGCACCTGTTGTTGACAAGATGAAGGAAGCAAATGCTGGTGACGACCTTGCAAGTCACGGACTACTTTCTATCTTCCTCATGGGACTCCTTGGTGGTCTTCTCGCACTTGTGATGCCATGTATCTGGCCTATCATCCCAATGACAGTAAGCTTCTTCCTGAAGCGTGCCAAGGACGATAAGAAGAAGGGTATCAAGGACGCTGTGACTTACGGTATCTCTATTGTTGTGATATACCTGACGCTCGGTATCCTTGTGACAGCCATTGCCGGACCAAGCAAGTTGAATGAACTTTCAACAAATGCATACTTCAACATCTTCCTCTTCGGATTGCTCGTTGTGTTTGCACTCTCGTTCTTCGGATGGTTTGAGATCAAGTTGCCAGACAGTTGGGCAAACAAGGTTGACACCAAGGCATCATCAACAACCGGTCTGTTGTCAATATTCCTCATGGCGTTCACTCTCGTTCTGGTTTCATTCTCTTGTACAGCACCAATCATCGGCTTGCTGCTCGTTGAGACTGTTACATCAGGCAACTGGGTAAGTCCTACTATCGGAATGCTCGGCTTTGCCCTTGCTTTGGCAGTGCCATTCACACTGTTCGCTCTGTTCCCATCATGGTTGAAGAGCGCACCACGTTCGGGCTCATGGATGACAACTATCAAGGTAGTGCTCGGTTTCGTTGAGTTGGCCTTCGCATTGAAGTTCTTCTCTGTTGCCGACCTTGCTTACGGATGGCATCTCCTCGACCGCGAGGTGTTCCTCTCATTGTGGATTGCAATATTCCTGTTCCTCGGTCTCTACCTTATCGGCGTACTGAAGTTCCAGGAAGACGAGGTTGGTGGCGACATCAACAAGCCAATGCCTGTTGTGTGCATTATGGGCGGTCTTGTTTCTATCGCCTTCGCCATCTATATGGTTCCAGGTCTTTGGGGTGCTCCATGTAAGGCAGTATCGGCTTTCGCTCCTCCTATCAACACCCAGGACTTCAACCTCAACACAAAGGTTGTAGAGGCAAAATACACCAACTACGACGAGGGTATGGCAGCAGCAAAGGCTTCAGGCAAACCAGTATTCGTTGACTTCACCGGTTTCGGTTGTGTGAACTGCCGTAAGATGGAGGCTGCCGTTTGGACCGATCCAACTGTTGCCGACAAGCTCACTAAGGACTATGTGCTCATCTCGCTCTTTGTTGACGATAAGACTCCTCTCGCAGAACCAATGGAAGTGGAGTTCAACGGTCAGAAGCGCACCCTCCGCACCATCGGCGACAAGTGGAGCTTCCTCCAGGCAAGCAAGTTCGGTGCTAACGCACAGCCATACTATGTATGTCTCGACAACGAAGGAAATCCTCTTGGTGGTAGCTTCTCTTACAAGGAAGACATCCCAGGATTCAAGGAGTTCCTCGACAACTGTTTAAAGAACTACAAGAAGTAATACACAGCCCTCCCCACACTCTGGGGAGGGCACTTTTGAAAACATGATCTATGTTGGATAAGGCAATACGCGAGCAGATTATTGCTCTCATCAATAAGGAAGTGGTGCCGGCTGTAGGTTGTACCGAACCAATGGCTGTGGCTCTTTGTACAGCAAAGGCTACTGAAGTGTTGGGCGGCCGTCCGGAGAAGATACAGGCACTGCTCAGTGCAAACATACTTAAAAACGCGATGGGTGTAGGTATTCCTGGAACGGGAATGATTGGATTGCCGATAGCCATCGGCTTGGGTGCTCTCATCGGGAAGTCGGAGTATGAACTGGAAGTGATAAAAGACCTCACTCCAGAATCGCTTGAGGAAGGAAAGACCTTCATCAAGGATACTCCAATAGAGATAAAACTCAAGGAAAACAATACCGAAAAACTTTATATTGAGGTTACCTGCTGGAAGGGCGATAATTCGGCAAAGGCTATCATTGCCGGAGGTCACACCCATTTCATCTTTGTAGAGAAGGACAGCGAGATACTCTTCAATGAAGATTTCCGGTCGGCAAAGGAACAGGCTGATTCATGCGCACTGAACCTCCGTATGGTATATGACTTCGCCACCACTACACCTGTTGACGAGATCAGTTTCATCCTCAAGACCCGCGAGTATAACTTCCGTGCTGCAGAAGAGAGCATAAAAGGCAACTACGGTCATTGCTTGGGTAAGACCATCGACCGTCCGTTGGCTCATGGTATCTTCGGCAATTCTATCTTCTCGCATATCATCTCAAAGACTGCATCAGCTTGCGATGCCCGTATGGGAGGAGCGATGATACCAGTGATGAGTAATTCCGGTTCGGGCAATCAGGGAATCTGTGCCACAAATCCTGTGGCTGTCTATGCCCTTGAGAACGAGAATACCGAGGAGGAGACAATCCGCGCCCTCACATTGAGCCATCTCACTGCCATATATATCAAGCAGAGCCTCGGTCGTTTGTCGGCTCTTTGCGGATGTGTTGTGGCAAGCATCGGTTCTTCGTGCGGTATCACCTATCTTATGGGTGGCGACTATGATCGTATCTGTTTCTCGGTAAAGAATATGATTGCCAACCTCACTGGTATGATCTGCGACGGAGCAAAACCATCATGCTCACTGAAGATTACCTCAGGCGTCAGCACAGCCCTCCTGTCGGCTCTCCTTTCTATGGAAGGTCGCCATGTAACCTCTGCTGAGGGCATCATCGACGATGATGTAGATAAGTCAATCCACAACCTCACCTCTATCGGTGCCGATGCAATGATGGAAACCGACGCCATGGTACTCGACATCATGACCTGCAAATAATTCCCTATTACATAGCATAATAAAAGGCTGAGCATTAATGCCCAGCCTTTTGTTTTTTATCTTGCAGTTTAATTACCAAACTTTTCGCCAAGGATTACTCTACAGAATAGACGCCGACTTCGCTGATGGCGGCTTCTGGGGTTTTCTTTGTTATGTTCAGGCGCACTGCTTCGGCTTTGACGGTTGGGAAACGTACCACATCAACACGGTTGAAAGCCTTGCCAGAAACAAGTGGATGCCATTCACCATCGGCAAGGTATTCAAGGTTGTACTCCTCAACGCCACCAGCCTTATATTCGGTGATGGTAATCATATTGATGGCTTTCGGACCACCCAGCGATACTTCCCAGTGGGCCTGGTCAAGGAGTGGCGAAGGAGTCCAGCAGGTGGTGAAATCATCATCGTTGGCGAAGTCCATGATATCCATGTCATAGCTCCACGACGACTCGGCAGGCATGTGTTTTGCTATGTTGTGCTGTGTGATTGGAGCCACGGCTTCAGGCACGTCAGCCACACGACCGTCGTTCTGCCACATCTTACCTATCTTCTTCAATGCCTCTACAGCGTTGTCGTCCATCAGTCCGTCGCGGTTTGGTGCCACATTGAGGATGAAATTGCAGTAGGCTTTGTTGTAGGGCACGATATTCTCGTTGACAAGCCATTTCACATCCTTCAGCTTGTCGGTAGGCATTGACTCCTTCCAGAACCATGTGCGCTGGATAGAGAGGCACGCCAGAGCAGGCAGTTGGTTTTCGCTGGTGGAAATCTTCTGGCCAGCACCTTGCTCGTAGGACTTGATATCGGTGTAGAACAACGCCTCGCGAGGGTATTTTGCAGCGTTGAGGTCCATAACGAGACAGTTTGGTTGCAGCGACTTGATATACTCGTATATCTCCTGGAAAGGCACTTCATCGTAGCTGATACGCGACCATGGAGCATCCCATCCGTCGATGATGAGGGCTGTAATCTCACCGTAGTTGGTGAGCAGTTCGCGGAGTTGTGCTTTGAGCATGTTCACCTTGTCGCGAGTGATATGTCCTGGGCGCAGACGATGGTGTGTGTCGAGGATGGAGTAGTAGAGCATCACCTTCAATCCAGCCTTATGGAAGGCATCGACATATTCGCGCACCACGTCCTTGTGGACAGGTGAGTTCATAGAGTTGTAGTCGGTGGTCTTGGTGTCCCAGATGCAGAATCCCGAGTGGTGCTTGGTGGTAAGACATCCGTATGACATATTCGCCGCCTTGGCAGCATCAGCCCACTGATTGCAGTTGAGTTTCACCGGGTTGAAAGCCGACACAGGCATATCAGGATCGGGCCAGTCTTCAGGGGCGAAGGTAGGCATGTTGAAATGGATGAACATACCAAAACGCAGATCGACGAAGTCTTGCTGCAACTGGGGTAGACTCTTCTGGCCGAATGACACTGCAGCAAAGGCAATGCCGAGAAGGATAAGCGATATTCTCTTCATATTATTTCAGGATTTTCTTTCCGTTGATGATATTGATGCCCTTTTCAGGCTTTGACAGTTTCTGACCGAGGGTGTTGTAAACACCTTCGGCAGTGATATTCTTCGTATCGACTTCTACGTTCTCAATGGAAGTCAGCTCGCCCGACATGAACTTATCCACCAGTACCTTCATCCAATAGCCAGCCACTACAGGACGTGCCATATAGCCACGACGCTCGCCGGTGTTGGCATCGTGATAGTCAGAAAGAGGTACGCGCGTAGGAGTCTCATTGACATAGCGGTACATTGGATCAACATAAGTCTCGAACTCCTCTGGAGTGCGCGACATCGCACCAACCCAGAAATGCCAGTCGTTCTTGTTGTACTCTCCGCGAGAGTCGAGAGGCAGACCGTAGGTGAGCATCTTTGTCTGGTAGAAGTCCATATCCTTGTCGCGGGCATCAGCGAAGATATCCCATCCCCACATCATGTCCCACACCATATTGTATTTCTCCGACCAACTGCTGTTTGCACCGCCGAAAGCCAATCGGCTGTGGTAAGGCTTGGTTTTTGTAACGGCATTTGTCTTCCAGAAGTTCTCCAATGGCAGCACCTTTTCCTTATACGCCTCAGCCTGTTCCTCATAGCCGAGCATCTTGCACATCTCGATATACGAATAGATACCGAGGATGGACTTCAGTGCGAGGTTGATGTTATGCTCCGATGGTCCCATGAAGTCGTCGGTACAGAGCTGGTTGGTAGGGTTCTTGCCGTTGTCAACGAGATAGTCGGTCCATGTGGTGAGCAGGTTCCAGTATTTCTGGGTGTACTCGCTGTTGCCGGTAATTTTCTGAAGCATCGCAGCAAGAATCACCATGTCGGCACTCTCTTCCAATGGCATATCGCCACCATAGGTCTGGCCTGTAGCCATAGGATAAGGACCGAGGTCGTGGGCAGCAAAGCCCTTGGTCCATTTGCCTCGGTATGCATATTCAAACTGTGGTGTTACGAGAGCACGGCACAGTTCGGCGTTATAGACAAGGAACAGAGGTGAACAAGGGTAGGTGATATCGACGGTGTTGATGAATCCGCCCGAGTTGTTCTCGCGCGACATCCACAACAAATCGCCATCCTCATCCTGTACCAGCTTGTGGGCAGCCATTGTCTCGCGGTAAACGCCCGAGAGGATTTCCGCATACTTGTAGCCGCCAGCTTCAAAACCATCATTGTATATGCGTTCATCGAGAGCGCGGCAAGCCTGCATCGTCTCCTCGTATTCCTGATAGAATGTCTTCATGCGAGAGGTGAACGAAGTGCGAGAGTGCTGTGTTGTCCAGTAAGCCTTCAGACGCTCGCCGAGGAAGTTGATGCTATACACATCGTCGTAGGCAATAAGCGTATATGAACTCACAGGAGTAGCACCGACTGTGCCAATCTTGTGGATATAGCTCATGGCTGGATATATACCGCCATCCTTTGAAACAGAACTCTTCGTTGGTTCGATATCGCCCGAATTCTGGAATGTGGCGAGGATTGTGGCGTGATCGCCGAGGGTGATATCCTTTGTGTCGTTCACCTCGCTGTACATATAGAGATAGCCCCAGTTTATCTGTCCGTCGCCGGTAGTATGGAGCACATCCTGCGCAGTCGTTCCGCCCTTGGTATATACATAACCGCCCGACTTCGTGCGACTTGAGGTGGTAGCCTGACTTGAAGAAGACACACCGAGCTGTGCCGAACTCTCAAGATAGAACTGCACATCGTGCTCCTGACCGTCGTTGCTCGCTACCTGATAAGAGATAAATGTGCCAGGGAACGATTCCACTTCGAGGTTGTCGATAAGCTGTGGCGATGTGAACACCACGTTAAGGTTGACAGGACCGCAGGTGAAGTCATAATATGTGCTTGTGGCAAGCACCTGAACCTTGTTCTGCACAGGTGTCTGCATATTGTTCTTGAACAATCCGAAGTCGATATAAGCACCACCACGGGTGTTGTGGCAATGCACCGCGAAGACGTTTGTGCCCTGCTGGAGCAATGAGGCAGGCACAGAGATTGTGCGACCGTCGGTGTTCCATTCATTGCCGTGCTGGGCAATCATCTCACCGTTAAGATACAACTCACACACATCGTCGTGCTTGTATGTAACGAAGTATTCGCCAGCGGCATCCACCTCATCGAGGGTGAACGAACGGCGGACATACACATCAGTGTTATCGCCCGACCATGCAGTACCGATATTGCCATAGGCGCCATCACCACCACCGAAGGCTCCCTTGCCGCTTTTCCACGAAGCGTCGTTGAAGTCGATGGCTGTCCAGCCAGAAGCCGGTTCCTGGTTCATGAGATACTTTGAATCCCATTTCTCCTCGGTAGCCATAGGCAGCACCGTAGTGAGCGCCTGTCCCATGAAGCGATAGCACTCGCCATCAACACGCAACACACCGATAAGTGGTTTCGGAGCACCCGAGAAATATGTGGTGCCAGCATCATACAGATTGTCAACCGAACTCCATACACAGAAGTATGGGTCATTGGCGATGAGTGGTACTGAAGGAAGTCTGAGTGAAGATGACTTTACAGGTGTGAAGAACTCGCTTGTCTGTGCAAAAGCAGCGGTTGACAAGCAAAGCAATACAGCGGTCAATAGTTTCTTCATATTGGTTTTGTTTTTGTCGATTATCATTTTCTGCCGAAGTCAGCGGGGATCTCGCCCCATTCCTCAGTAGGCCACTTGATGATAGGATTCTGATAGGTGTTGTTCTTCAGCCAGTTCTCTGCACGCTCTATCAGTTGGTACAGTTCCTCGGTGCGCTCGTTGCGTTCGAGTTTTGTCTTGCATTTCTTTGCCCTTACCCATAACTGTGCATTGCGGCTGTCGCTATAGATAGGCATTGTCGGTTGGTTGTTCTGCTTCAGGAACGCAAGTCCGTGTACCAAAGCAAGGAACTCGCCGATGTTGTTGGTGCCGAACACCGGTCCGTAGTGAAAAATCTCCTTTCCCGTTCTGAGGTACACCCCTCTGTATTCCATCGCTCCCGGGTTACCGCTACAAGCAGCATCCACAGCTATGGAATCGTTGATGGCTGGAGCAGGCCTCTCCCCTCTGCCCCCTGCCTCCTCAGGGAGGGGGAGTGAAGTGCTTTGTGGTGCAGACTCTTCTTTGTGAGCTGCCCTATAAGCGTCAAAACCCATGCTGAAAGCCTCTTCAGCTTCAGCCTGGGTCTTGAATGATTTGTATTTTGCGCCTACCTGACCGTGCACCTGAGCCTTGCATTCCTCCCAAGTGGTGAAAATGCCGGTCTCTTTGCCTTGCCAGACGACATAATATTTCTGTTTAGCCATTTTACATTCTTTCAGGCACCTCGATGCCGAGGAGAGCCATACCGTTCTTGATGGTCTTTGCTACATTGCGAGCAAGAACCAGACGGAAGTTCTTCTCCTCCTCAGTGTCAGCACCAAGGATAGAGTAGTCGTGATAGAACTGGTTGAATGCCTTTGTCAGTTCGTAGCAGAAGTTAGCGATGCCCGAAGGAGAGTAGTCCTTGCCAGCCTGCTCAACAGCTGCACCATACTCGCTGGTCTTCTGGATGAGCTCAACCTCCTTCTCTGCAGGAACATAACTTTTAACTTTTAACTCTTCACTTTTAACTCCTTGCGCCTCTGCCTTACGGAGAATAGAACGGATACGAGCGTAGGTGTACTGGATGAAAGGACCGGTGTTACCGTTGAAGTCGATAGACTCCTCTGGGTTGAAGAGCATATTCTTGCGAGCATCAACCTTCAGGATGAAGTACTTCAAAGCACCGAGACCAACCACACGGGCAATCTCCTGCTTCTCCTCTTCGGTCATGTCATTGAACTTGCCCAGTTCGTCGCTTGTCTTGCGTGCATCCTGAATCATTGCAGCCATCAGGTCGTCAGCATCGACAACAGTTCCCTCGCGGCTCTTCATCTTTCCGTTAGGAAGCTCTACCATACCGTAAGAGAAGTGTGTCAGATCCTTACCCCACTTGAAGCCGAGCTTGTCGAGGAGGATAGACAACACCTGGAAGTGGTAGTTCTGCTCGTTGCCCACAACATATATCATCTTGTCGATAGGGAAGTCCTGGAAACGGAGTTTCGCAGTACCGATGTCCTGTGTCATATAAACCGATGTGCCGTCAGAACGGAGGAGGAGTTTCTCGTCGAGGCCCTCAGCAGTGAGGTCAGCCCATACCGAGTTGTCGTCGCGACGATAGAAGAAGCCCTTCTCGAGACCTTCCTCTACTTTCTCCTTACCCTCGAGATATGTCTCCGATTCATAGTAAATCTTGTCGAAGCCAACACCCATCATCTTGTATGTGTCGTCGAAACCAGCATATACCCACTCGTTCATCTTACGCCAGAGGGCACGCACTTCCTCGTCGCCCTTCTCCCATTTCACGAGCATATCGTGAGCCTCCTTGATGAGTGGAGCCTCCTGCTTTGCAGTGTCTTCGTCCATGCCCTGAGCCATGAGTTCCTTCACCTCCTCGCGATAGTGCTTGTCGAAAGCGACATAGTAGTCGCCGATGAGGTGGTCGCCCTTCTTGCCAGAGGTCTCTGGTGTCTCACCATTGCCCCACTTCAACCAAGCGAGCATCGACTTACAGATGTGGATACCACGGTCGTTTACGATATTGGTCTTCACCACCTTGTTGCCGTTAGCCTCCATGATCTGTGCCAACGACCAACCGAGGAGGTTGTTGCGCACATGACCGAGGTGGAGTGGTTTGTTGGTGTTAGGCGATGAGTACTCAATCATCACGAGTGGGCTCTCATCGGTAGCCTTCTTCTCGCCGTAGTGCTCATCAGCATTGATGTCGTTGAGGAGACCAACCCATGCCTCTGGAGCGATGACGAGGTTGAGGAATCCCTTCACTACGTTGTAGCCGCTGATGGCTGGACAGTTCTTTACGAGATACTCGCCGAGGTCAGCACCAGTGTCCTCTGGCTTCTTGTGTGAAGTCTTGAGGAGTGGGAATGTGACGAGAGTGAGGTTACCCTCGAAATCAGGGCGTGTCTTCTGTAACTGAATCATCTGGGCAGGAACCTCCTGACCGTAGAGCTCTTTCACTGCAGCAAGTGCGCTGCTCAATATCTGTTCTTCGATTTTCATAATCTTTTTACGTTTGGCGTTGCCTTTTATTATTAATAATGTACGCACGCAGTACGCGTATGCGCATATTCCGGTACAAAATTACAACAAAAAAATGGTATTAGCAAAAATACAGCGCAAAAGTATATAAAAAAGAGGTGGACTCCGAAGAATCCACCTCAATAATTATCTCAAGTAGTTGTCTTTCCCAACTCCCTTCCCTTTAGGGAGGGCAGGGGAGAGGCTTTTACTTATTCACGAACTTCTTACCGTTCTTGATTACGATACCCTTAGCAGAAGCCTTTGTACGAACACCGCCGATTGTGTAAACAGCTGTGTTGTCGTCAGCGTCAACGCCGTTGATACCGCTTGGAACGTCGATCTTGTATGTCAGTGTGAATGCCTCTGTCATAGACTCAGCCATACCAACCCAGAACAAGTTCTCAGGGAGTTCAACAGTGTATGTGCCAGGCTCTGTGAGAGTCTCAGACAATACAAGGTCGTAGCTGTTGACTGGAGCCCACCAGTCTTCTGCATCGAATACTGGCTGCCAGCACTCAGCTGCGTCGAGTGTCAATACAACCTCACCGTCCTTCTTGATGATAACATCGTCATCCCAGTTCATCACTGCAAGACCGTCCTCGCAAGAGAAGTTGATCTTGTCGAGCTGATCAACAGTTGTGCCGTCAGCAGGAGTGATTACCAATGGAGCAGGCTCACCGAAGTGGTAAGCGAATGTGTATGTACCCTCATCACCGTAAGGATCGTTGCCAGCGAGTGGGTTACCCTTCATATCGGTAGCAGCAACCTGGAGAACGAGGTCCTTACCATAAGCGAGGAGCTCCTCGAATGTGGTGATTGCACCACCGAAGTACTCTTCCCAAGCAGCAGTGTTCTCGTGATCGATAGCGAAGAACCAAGTAGCCTGGTCCTCAGTCCAGATCTTTGTAGGAACACCTGATACCATAAGAACGCCGATACCTGAGTAGTTAGGATCAACATTTACAGGACCGTCGAATGTTACTGTCCATACCTGGTTAGCATCAGTGATGATAGCGCCATCCTCAGGGTCAACACTTACGAAGTTAGGTGTTGGGATAACCTCCTCCTCGTATGTGAATGTACCATTGTTGAGGTTGAGAGTTACCAACCACTCACCAGCAGGAACGCGCCATGCCTTGTCGTGACCGAGAACGATTGCCTCGTCGCAAGGAACGCCAGCCTCTGGACGTACACCCTCGTTGTTAGGACCCATACGACCAGTGTTCCAGTCGTCAGAAGTACGCTCAGCGAAGAGTGAGAAGCGTGAGTCGCCATCCTCAGCAACAGCTACAACACCCTGGAATACACCTGGCTCAACCTCGTTGAGAGTGTACTTAGTGTTAGTGTTCTGCCAGTTAGCGTCAACCAATGTACCAACTGCGTAAACGTAAGAAGGAGCAACCTCTACGTTCTCAGTTGTGATAGTACCGTTGTTGAAGTCAACCTTAACCTTTACATCACCCTTGCGGAGATATACGCGGCCAGAGTTGCTTGCAATCATCTTGTATGTAGAGTTCACTAATGGATGTGTGAACTGGAGACCGATGTAGTTGTCATCGTCACCGTTGTCAGCAACAGTTGCGAAGCGGATAGCATCGAATATTGTGTTATCGCGTGTAACTGTTACAACACCCTCGTAAACACCGTCCTCAACCTTCTCGAGCTTCTGGCAAACGTCTGAAGAACGTGACCAACCTGTAGTGTTCTCACCTACAACATAGATAGCGTCCTTCTCAGCCATAGCCTCGAGAGTGTAGTCGGTGAATGTAACCTTATTGCCCAGAGGAGTGCAGAATACATCAACCTGAACATAAGCAGTCTGGTTCTGGAATACGTAGCAGTTGTCACCGTAGTTACCGAAGTCCTCTACAGTCTGACCTGGCTGAACGTATGTCTTAGCCTGTGGGCCCCAGCAAGCGTCACCACCGCCACCTTCTACAGCTGTGAAGTTGAAGATAGCACCGTCGTTAACGTTTGTGCCAGTGTAGCCCTTCCATACGAAGTGCTTGTTGAGTGCCTCGCTATCCTCTGCCTCAGCCATAGCGTCGCCACCCCAGTGACCGTCGTGACGGATGTAGAGGTTTGCAGGGATATTTGGCTCACCGTAGTATGTCAATGTGAAGTTGTCAACAACAACCCAGTCGAATTCGCGAGCACCCTCGTCCATACGGTAAACACCGAGCTCAAGAACGCCGTCCTCACCTACGAGAACACCGATCTCGTTCTTGTACTGACCATACTGGAAGAACTTAGCAGCATCGCGGCATCCGTCAGGAATGATGTTCTCAGTCTCCATACGACCGTAACCAGCACCAAGGCCCTTGCAGTCGAGGATTGACTTGAGAGCAACATTGTTGTCCTCAGTACCAGCATAGAGATATGCGAGCTGAGCAGCATTGCCATCACGAGCAGCGCTCTCCCAGTTGCCATCACGATAGTAACCTGAACAGCCTACTACATAGTAACCTGGCTTCAAGCCGTTGATAGTCTGCTTGAGGTAGATCTTGCCATCCTCGCCATTGCGAGAGTTCCAAGCCTCGAATACATAGTCACCGTTAGCGTCGTTACCCTTCCAGTTCCATACCGAACCAGCGTTGCGCTCCCAAGGAGTGTTGCGCCAAGCGTCGTTGTTAGCATCCTGGAGGTTAACATCGTTCTTCTCATTGCCCTCGAAGTCGTTCTGTGAGAAGTCGTTCTGCTTGATCTTGTATGTTACGTTAGCAGGAGCCTTAGTTGTAGCAGCCTCGTAGAGAGCCTCGAGCTGTGCAGGAGTGATAAGCTTCCATGAGTTGTAACCCTTGTCGTTAGCTGGGCAGTCTGTATCAACCTGGTAGCGAGCATCCTCACGAACACCGAGGAAACGGTTGCCGTCATTCTCGCGACCTGACTGGATGATGCTGTATGTACCATCCTCGTTAGCCTCGAATGTCCAAGCCCAACCCTCGTTAGTTGTGAAGTCATCACCGTAACCACAGTCAACATAACCATTGTGGCCGAGACCGTCGTTACCACCACGACGACCGTTAGGGAGGTTAGTCTGGATAGAGAAGCGGTTCTCGCCGGAAGTATTTGCGTGGAGAACCATTGGCCAGCTTGCGATAGGAGCAGTTACAGAAGCGTGAGTACCCCAGTCGTTGTTACCAGCGAGGAACTGACCTGTTGCTACGTTGTAGAAGTAAACCTCCATTCCGTCAGCAGGCTCTGCAGATGCAGCAGCATACTCGTAGCGTGGAGCGAGAGCCTTCTTCAACTCGAAACGGATAAGGTCGAGAGCACGACCAGCATCCTGACGGCATACTGTAGCGTTCTTAGCATAAGCGAGAACCTCAGGGTCAACACCCTCTACTGTCTCAGCCTGTGCTACAGCAACAGTGAGTGCGCGGCGGTTACCATCGTTCTCGAACCAGTCGCGTGGCTGACCACCCTTGTAGAGACCACCGTCAGCATAACGGCCACCCCAGTTCTGGTGAACATGGTAAGCGAATACGTTTACTGAACCGTCAGTCTTGAGGAGAGCAATCTGCTCGTCAGTGAGCTTCACAACCTCGTCCTCGTTCCAACCGTTTACACCTGGCTCATAACCGTTGCGAGCCCAGATGAGTGTACCGTTGAGGTAGTACTCACATGGAGCGTCATCGTGAGGAGCTGGCATGTAAACAGCCTCAGGGAGTGCGGTGCCCTCTGCTACAGTGAAGTAGCGGCGAACATATACATCACCCATATCGCCTGACCAACCGTTAGGGAGGATGTTGCTGTTGTAAGTCCAAGCGTCAACATCATCGTTGGTCATAGTATATTCAGCAGCATACCATGCGTTGCCGTCCTTGTCGTTTGAAGGAACACCGAATACATGGTTGAAGTACTGATCGCTGTAACCCATGTGAGAGTTAGCCTCCCATGTGTAAGCAGGTCTGTAAGCATCACCGTTGTGCTTGATAGAACCGAGGATGATGTCGTTCTGACCATCCCAGTACTCCTTGTTCTCAACAGGAACAGTTGCTGGAGTAACCTCAACAGCCACTGTGAGCACCCAGTTGTCAGCCTTGCAAGTGATAGTACATGTACCAGCAGCAACACCAGTCACAACACCGTCAGCAACGGTAGCAACCTCAGCGTTGTCAGTTGACCACTCATAAGAATCAGCACCAGTAGCAGTGATAGTAACATTGTCACCCTCTTTCATGAGGATAGAAGTCTTGTCGAGCTCAACATACTGCTGACCCTCGAGCTTACCATAACGGTACTCCTTCATGTTGTTCTCAGCAGGAGTGAAGAACTTACCTGAAACCTCGTCCAAAAGACCGAGAACACCGTCAGCGTGACGGATAACTGGCTTCAATGTGTAAGTAGTCTCACCATCCTCGATGCTTGCGTAGTAGATACGGCCCTGGAATGAAGCATCCCACTCAGGGTTAGCAAAGAAAGCGAGAGTACGGTCGGTAGGGTTCATCTCGGTGTTACCAGTCTCCTTGGTCCACCAATCCTCGTCACCTTCCTTCTTCAACTTGAGGTAAGCAGTGTTAGCCTCAATGTCGTAGTACTTGTTCATCTCGAAATCAGCGAAGTTGTCGCCCGCACCTGTTGTGCCACCGGTGAAGAAACCGAAGTGAGCGTTATCGCCGTTCTTGTAGAGAGAGATTCCAGAGCCAGCGTGTACGTTGCGGGCACTGAAGAGAGCAGCCCAACCGTTGTTCTGTGTACCCATAGCACCCAACTTGATAGTTGTGTTTACGTTAGGCACATAGTCGGTCTTGATGCAGTTTTCGCGGCGATCTACCACCTTCTCGAGGTACTCGAGATAAGAGTATTCGCTCATTACCTCACCATAGCTAATAGTAACCGACTCGAAGCAGAGCTGACCAGCCTTTGAAGAACCGTCAGAACCGAAGTCTGCCTTTTCACCTACAGTGAAAGTAACTTCTGTTGCATTACCAGTCCAGGTAACAGTAGCGTCACCTGCAGCCTGCTCAGCAACCTCACCCTTGTCCACAGTGATTGGAGCAAGACGCTTCAAACCCTGGTTAGACAATTTGAACACCACCTGGGTCATCTTTGCAGAAGCCGAAACAGTGAGAGTGTTCTTTGCATAAGTACGAACATCCTTTCCGTTAGTGTTGTAAGTAGGCGCAGAAGCACCGTTGTTCTTCAACGCAACGAAAGAGAAAGGATCGTGCGACCATGCGAGTTGGCCGTCAACAGCCTCGCCAATGTTATCATCAGCACAGACAATAGTCATTTCATTCTGTGCGAACGAAGTCATTGCGAAAGCCATGAGGCTAACGAACAAGAATAACAATCGTTTCATGTTGTTAATTGAATTGGTTAATAATAAAAGTTAATAAAAAAATATATCTTTATCTCTTGGAGAAGACTTCATTGTTGTCCCCGAATTCCCCGAGGTTTTTAGTTCTTTTTGCACATTATTTAGTATGCACGCGTGTATGTGGGCATAACGCAAATGCAAAAATACATATTTGGACTGAAATAAACAAATTTTTTGCCAAGAAAAATTATTCTGCATAGAAAAAGGC
>JAUNIK010000263.1 GCA_030523505.1 Prevotellaceae bacterium
ATAAGAAACGTCAGATCTCAGAGGGAAAGGAGAAAGAAACCTTCTGATTACAGATACCTTCTAACCCTTTTCTTGTAGTCAGCATATTCCTCGCCAAAGGCACCTTCCAGGAACTGTTCCTCGCCGAGGATCTGCTTATGGAAGAACACAAGTGTGATTGCCACCGCTGCTGCGTGCCAGGCGTTCGGGAATGCGAGAAGGATGCCGATGTACATCAGGTCGAACCCCACAAACGCCGGATTGCGGCTGATGCGGTAGATGCCGCTCGTCACGAGCGAAGTCTCCTTCTTCTCCGGAATACCGGCGCGCCAGCTGCCCTTCATCGTCAGCATGCCTGCGATGAAGAATCCGACGCCGACTGCGGCAATTCCAACTCCCGTCCATTGCAACCAGCAGGGGAGAGTCATCAATTCCCACCAGATGCTCGCAATTTCCACCGCTGGCATCGTGAACGTCGCCAATTTCAGCGTCAGCTCGAGACGTTTCTGCGCGGCAGGTTTGTCGCCCTTGCCAAGAATCATGGTGCTCACGCCCTGCTTCCGCTGTGCAATCTGCTTCGCGAAGTAGGCGATATGGAATACGACCATTACGGCCAGAATGGTAATCTTAATCATGATTCTCAGTTTCAGCAATTCTGGTAATGGCAAGCAGCACCACCGCCAGGCCCAGGAGCCACACGGCCTTGTCTCCGTCGATGTCATGTCCCGGCATCAGTGACAAGACTCCCAATCCAATGCACAAAGCCACACAGCGGGCTGCTAGCAATGGGAGCTTGTCCTTGACGTTTTGAGGCGCCTCTGAAGAATCTGCATCCTTCTTATGAGCAACAATCGCGATGACAATCTGCGCGCATCCTACAACGACCCCGATCACGCTCAAGGCTCCTATGCCGGAGACCATGCTCATGTATATCATCCAGCCAATCAGCATGACGCCGGCAGCAACGGTCGACGAATACCTGAGTTTTCCGGTGGACGCAAGTTTGAATGCGGCGAAGACATTGGCTCCAGTGAGCGTCGCAAGCACCGCAACCGCCTCCCAGCGGAACCCATCGAGCAACTGCGACACGGCTGCATAGGTACCTGCAGTCGCGACCAGGACATCCAGTACGAATGGTACGATTATCTTTTTCATGTTTAGGAACTTAAGAATAGATTACAAATTACCAGCCTGAAATATCTCCTCCATGGTATATCTTCCGTATTCGATGGATTTGACTTGATCAAAGCTGATTGATTCTATGTCGAAGCAAGGGGCATAGAAACACTCCATTCCATTGATATCAATTGCGTGATATCTGAGCATCAGGCTTTCACATAGATAAGCATTGGGATTCCGACGTTTGTCCCAATCGTTGTCTTCGATGACCTCTGACACAGCACATAAGAAATTAGCCATCTGTACTCTAGGACAAATGCCGTAAAGCTTTAGATATCCCCTGGCGTATTGCTCATATTTGCTATAATTCATGCAGGAAAAAGCAAGATAAGCATTGCGATAGCCATATTTCATCGCTCTGCGGAGATCGTTGTTCGTGTTGTATACCATTGACTCGCCGTCAAAAGAGATACCAAACACAATTCCAAGTTTCTCCAAAAGAGTCGGCTTCCCGGAGTATTCTGTGATATATGGCTCACCTTCTTTAAGGTTCGCTAGGTGGCACATTATCATCAGTTCGTCCTCTGGAAACATCCTCATCCAAAACTCAGATTCGTCACAGAGGTAATCAGCCACCTCTGCCGCCATGTCGCCTTTGCTCAGCCTTGCAGGGATATCATCAGTCAGCAATAGTCGCAGACGATTAATCTGCGCCTTGGTCATGTCCATCAATTGAACTTCAAAAGACTTATTAGTGTCAAATGCCATGTTACAGTAATAATCCTTCTATCTCATCCAATATCGTCTCGTCAGCCGGCAGCCATTTAACGCTGCGCAGATGCTCCCGGTCGAGCCATGCGGCCGCCTCATGCTCCAGCAGCGTCAGCGAGCCCGACACCACGCTGCACAGATAGCAGCGCATGCAGAGGTGGAAGGTAGGGTAGTCCCACTCCACCGTGGTCACATACCTATCTACGCTGATTTCAGTGGCAAGTTCCTCCCGGATCTCACGCACGAGCGCCTCTTCAGACGATTCTCCTGGTTCTTCCTTGCCTCCCGGGAGTTCCCACCATCCACGCCAATCTCCGTATCCTCGCTGCGTCGCGAAGATCTTGCCGTTATGGACGATCAGTGCTGCTACTACGTTGATGGTTTTCATATTTCCTCAAGGCCGAGAGATTTGAGATACTCGTATGTGCCATCATAGAACTCAGGAAGACGGGTGGCGTCCTCTGGGAATCCGCCAACTGTTTTGTTTGCGTTTCCTGTCGGCACACAAATTACCATACCCATGCGAGCACGCGTAAGGAGCACACGGTAAGCGTTCAGCATATATTTCTTGCGTTCTTCTTTATTCGCTTTAACAGTATCCTTGTCCTTTGGTTTGACGACAACCTCACTCCAATCAGTACTTCCGTTAAAAGTGAAATATTTCCAATTATGGGATGAAGAGTCTCTTGAATAGCGCATGTCTGCATCCCACAGAACGCAGGTATAATCCAACTCAAGGCCCTGCACCTGAATCTCTGTGGCAGCGTCTTCAAGATAGTTGGATGAACGGATGTCGTTTTTGTCCTCAAGGAACCAGTGAACTGCATTCTCATCGTCCTGTTCCAGGATGTCCACTGCTAGCGGTTTGAATCGAGCTGCTGTCTTGGTTACGAGCACTCCTGTGCGCTGAGTGCCGCGAACCTGTTTGCGAAGCCATTCGCGCGCTTTATTCATGTCACGAGTCAAGACGATAGGGTAGCGCTCCTTGATCTCTTCGTATATGCTTGCTGCGTCTGGATTGAACGAAAGAAGCGAATGGACGAATGCAGACAACTTTTCTGCTCTGAAAGATCTGAGGCTGACACCGAGGTGCAGCGAATCCGAATACGTTACTCTTGTGTTATCCTTTAGAAGCTCATTCACACGTCCCTCAGCGTACTCTGGTTCAGTAAGCTTATTAGAGATATAGACGTTCCAATTCGGAAATCTATCGTTGAGAGCTGCTATCCATTCTGAGATACCAGCTTCACCCGTATTGATTTCTTGGCCACCGCCGACCAGACATATTATTGTTGCCCAGTCTTCGCGCTGATCAAGCGACCAAATGAGGAAAGCTGCCTCGGAATAAGGGAAATTTGGAACCTTAAGCTTATTGCCGTACGTTCCACCTCGTTTGAGATAATCAGCGAGTCTCTTATGTGTCCAGGAACGTTGGGCTTCATCGAAAATAGCAACATGTTCGACCTCTCCGTAACCAGACTTGCCTAGTTTCATGGCTTTTTCCTTGTCAATCTCCAGTACTCCATTCTCGACAGGATTCTTGATCTTTGCAAGCATGTTGTCGCGGTAGCGGTGAATGATCTGAATGAATTTACCAACCTCTCTGCGAGAGTCTGACAGATTCTTCTTTTCATTACGCTCACGGCACTTCTTGTGATTGTCTATGGCAAGAGCCTCAGTCAGGACAGCTACCAGAGGACCATTTCCGGAAAGATATACAGCGCCATCATCCTCGACGAGCTTATCTCCATCTTGATACGACTGTTTAACCGCCACGTCAAGGCCAACGAGAGTCTTTCCGGCCCCAGGTACTCCTGTTACGAAACAAATACTCTTCTGGCCTTTCTCCTTGCTTTCTTTGATGACATCAAGGATATAGGCGATTGTCGTATCAGTTGATACCTTGTCTGCCTCATGGCGTGTGATGTCCTCCACAGTGTGGTTCTCATAAAGCGTCCTCGCTGCTTCGATTATTGTTGGCGTAGGGGAGTATGGACTGATAATCCATTCAGGTCCCAGTGTGCTATCAGATTCTGTCGCACCAGCATGCGCGAGTACATCAGTAATCAGTTTCTGCAAGCCAGAGGCTCCTGTAATCAATGGGTTGTAGATTGAGTCATCATACACCGAAGCCTGAAGTTCGGAAGATGTATTCTTATAGTTGGTCGGAATCAGTATCGGAACGATTGTTCTATCCTGGCTGAGCAGATGGAAGTTCTTAAGGTCCAGGGCATAATCAAGTACTTGTTCAACATCAGCTTGAAGGACATCCTTCTGCCCAACTTTGAACTCGAGGCAAAAGATGATTCCTCTGAGGAGCAATACAACATCTATCCTCTTTCCAAGACGAGGTATGTCATATTCAAATATGATCTGACCGGGTTCATCTCGCCATAGCTTCACCACCTCTTTCATTATGGCAATCTCCCCAGCCCATGCTTCATTGGTTGTGGTCAGGATATCGCCATGGTATTTGATACCAATGTCTCCTAGAATAGACTGTGGGTCTTTATCCAGGAAGGAATTAAAAGGGGAGTTATATAGGCATCGAGATGTGTTCATATAATGATTCTTTGCATGTGAAACTACTTCTCGTGAATATGTTTCAGATAGTATTCTTTAGTCAT
>JAUNIK010000264.1 GCA_030523505.1 Prevotellaceae bacterium
ATGACCATCGTTGAGAACGGCATCAAAGAGGAGCAAGTTCCAATGAGCGCCATCATTGAAGGTTATTGGCTTGCATTCCAGTATGGGTGGATAGAAAACGAGGAGACCCTCTCCGCTCCATCGCTCGACATCCCTATTACATAGAAAATAAAAAAGGACACCCGCTGCATTTGAAGTGGATGTCCTTTTTGCTATTATGCGTACTGGTTTAGTTTGCTCTTATTGTACCATGATTTTTTTGCCGTGCTTGATGACGATGCCCTTGTAGCCGGTTGACGAACTTATGCGCTGACCGGCGAGGTTGTAAATGCTGTTGCTGTCGTTTGTGCTGACAGTGACACCATTGATGCCATCGGCTGTTGAGTTAACGAACGGAATCTCGCAGAAGAGGTCGTTGGTGACATTCGAAGGAACACCGACATAATTGTAGGCAATGCTTCCTACGATGGCGTCAACCATACCGTCGAGGTCGAGACCTGCTGTCGCGAAACCTTCCTTGACCATCGGATTGATGATGCTTGGGAATGTGTTGATAGCAGAAATGGCATTGTCGATACCATTGTGCATGCCTGCGATGAGCTGCTCTGACTTCTTCATGTCCTCGTTACCGTCAACGAAGGTGAGGATTACATCTACCAATGGAGGGATGATGTTGTTGTTGACAATGGCTGCACCTTCCTCGGCTGTCTCAGGAAGCTGGAAGAACATGTTCTTGTCGAACATATCAACCTCAGGATCGTATTCGAAGGTGAATGCATTGAGAAGGAATGCGTGGATCTGATCCCAGTTCTCTTCGCTTACAGTGCTGACAAGGAGTGGGAGCTGGGTCTTTGTGCGATAATATGCATATTCCTCGAAGTTCATACCGTTGAGACCATCAAGCTGAAGGTTGTTGATGATGCGTGTCTGGATGTCAACCTTGTTGGCAGTAACGTCAACAAGACGGAAAGGACAGTTGTAAGCAACAGCAGAACCAGTAGAAACCTGATAGAACTCCTTGCCTTCGGTTGTGATGACTCTTGCAATGTCAGTGCCGTTAGCATCGCCCACGAACACTACATCGAGGCCCATGTTTGCGAATGCATCCTGAACACCGTAAGCATCGATATCGCCCTCGCTTGCGCTTTCGCCTTCACCCTCGCTTGCACCTCCACCGAGGATAGCACCGAGAAGGTCGATAGCCTCACGGTTGTTGGCGATATTACCAAGAGCAGCATAGCCATTGAATGGTGCAGCAACAAGATGGTGCATCATTGCAACAACCTGACGTCCTGTAGCCTGTGCAGTCTTCACAGCCTCGGCAGCCCAGTCGAGAGTAGCCTGTGAGAGTTCACCGCTGGCATTCTGCTCAACGGTCTCATTGCCTTCCTCATCGACAGTAACGGTAGGGTTGTTGTACTGGCAAGCATCGAGAGCGAGAACTGCCACCTTATTATTAATATAAGAGATGTAAGAGAGTGAGTTAGCATCGCGTGACACTGCATCGCTGTAGCCGAATGAAGCATAGAGCGAAGTGAACTCGTCAGGGGTGATAGTCGCTGTTGGGGTTGTAGTCTCACCGTCGTAGATCACAGCCGACACATTGTTGATGTCCTTATCGCCAGGAACAACGAGAACCTTGATGCCAGCATCGGTTACTGGTTTCATGAGAGAGAGGAAGAGATCGTGGCTCACCTTCTCGCCGTTCATAGTGAGATCGCCGGTGATGAGCACTGCAGCAGGCTTGGCAGCGATGATGGAATCGGTCATTGCCTTGATGATGGCAGGCGATTTCTCATAGAGAGCAGCGTCGCCAGCACAAGCAGCCTGGAATGCACGACCATCGCTTACAAGAACTTCAGGAGCCATTACGCTTGGACTGCCAATGACGAAGAGCGGTGTGCCCTCGACAGCAAACTCTGGGTAGGCAACGGTGAATGTGCCGTCAGCACCAGTGCTCGTAGAATGGAGATGGTAAACACCTGGTTCGAGACCAGCGATATTGATAGAGTAGGTACCGTTGTTGAAACGCTGTACACCCTCAACCTTATAGTCGAGACCAGGGCAGCCAACGGTTGCGGCATTCTTGAATACCTCGATGTTACCAACAAGGTTCTTGTATTCTACATCGACAGTAGTGCCGTTTACGGTTGCATTGATAACAGGAGCGTTGTTTGTTGGTGTGCCACCCTCAAGGACGGTCACTGTGCGACGCATGTTCTCAACGATGGTGTTGAAGTTGCGGTCAGGGATGTTGGTGTTCTCAGTACCAACGCGATAGATGTCGCTTCCTGCCATGTCAGCATAACTGATAGCCTCGGCATCGAGAGTGTCGGCCTGCTCTGGCTGCACCTCCCATGAACCGATCATGCAGTCGAGGACGTATGTTCCGGCTACGCCGTCGTTGATGACCTTGTAGTCGAAGCAGATAGAGTCGGCACCCTGTGCAGCAGAACCCTGGATGTTACGACGGATGCACTCGGTAGTCTGGAAAGCAAACCATGTGTAGCCCTCCTTTGGGTTTGTGGCGTTGAGGGAGTTCGAGAGGTGGTTGCAGTAACGCATAGCGCGTTCCATGTTCACAGGATCGCCTTCATCGTTGACTGTGCCAGGTGCAGCGAACTGCTTGTACGACTTGTCATCGACAGTGACATTCCAGTTTTCAGGAACACGCACAGCAAAGAACGAAAGACCGGTCTGTGTGGCGTTGTTACCATCGTTAATGACTTTGATTCTTCCATCGAAGGCTTCATTGCCAGCGACCTCTGTTGGAGCAACAACACGACCGATGGTGTAGCACGATGTGATGGCAACGGCGATGACCATAGCGATTGCCAGATTTGTTAGTTTAGTAAACCTTTTTTTCATGATTGTTGAGTTTAAAGTAAATAAATCTGGTGCAAATATAATGGAAATACACCGATAGAAATGTAAGTAACAAACTAAATAAAGCAAGAATCGAACCAAAGAGCGATTTTGGTCCGATTCTTATATCAATATTGGGTCAAGCCCCCCTCCAACTCCCCCGAAGAGCCCCCCTCCAACTCCCCCGAGGGGGAGGGTATAGAGATAGCCTTTCTGACAGTGCGACATCCGATTCTCAAGGCATTTCAACGCCCTCGCCCTAGCGAAGCGGTACGGGAAGGCTCGTGCAAACGAGAGGAATGAGAACTTGTTCTCTGATTCCCGAGTGCAGCCGAGGCTCGAAGATATTCAAGGGAAGAGCGCAAAGCGCGAGGGGAGAGGGTCTTCCTTACTTTAATGCCAGATTATAGTTGTAATACTTGGTGCTGCCGGTGATGTCCTCGATGATACGGAGGAATGGAGGCAGTTTCAGGTCGTCGTGGGTGGCGATGCCCTTGGTCTCGAGGATGATAAGACCAGCAGGATCCTTGTAGGTGTCGAGTTCAAAGAACTGACCCTTCCATATGAAACTCTTACGGTTCTTCACTATCGTACGGCGGTATGGGTCTGCCTGCTGGAGCATCGTCTCATAGAGGGTGTTAGGAATAAGACGCTTCGTTACCAGTTCCTCGGTGTCGGACAAGCGGCGACGGGTGGTGAGGATATTCGAACTGCTGTTTGTGCCGACACGCTTACGGAGACGTACCTCGCAACCTGGTTCGGCAACAAGGTAGGTCTGGGTGATGTCGGTCTCGATGCAGTCTGGCAACTCGCCCGTGATTTCTACGATATACTTACGCTCCTCCTCGATAGGCTGTGGCAGTTCGAGAACAGCACTGATCTCCTTCAACACACGGTTCATCTTATGCTCGAAGTTGGCTCCGTTGTTGATGACACGCAGATAGTGATGCCCCGTCCACGCCTGGATAATCTTCTTGTCGAGTTCACGCGCCAGGGCTAATCCAGCCTCGTCAGCCTGTTCGTAGCGCTGGGCGTTGTTTGCAACTGTATAGAACTGCTCTGCGCCGTCGGCAGCCGACACGAGGTGGAGGACAGCATCATAGCGCTCGCCACGGAGTTCCTTTGTGGAAGTGCCACAACCGGCGGTGAGGTCGTCCCACATCTCAGGGGAAATATATGCGGAGATGTCCATAGCCCCACGGTCGCAGACGATGATGCACGGTTCGTCGAGGGTTTCAGCCATGCGCTGCACCTTATCCTCAATGGCAAGCTGCAGTTCAAGGATTACCTTCTCGCCTTCGTAGTAGAATTCGTGGTTGTTGGTCATATAGTTCCAGCCCGACGCTGTGACCATGGTTGGTACTTCCGGCACGGTGAACACCTTGTATCCGAGGTTGGAGAAATGGTCGTTGATACGCACGAGGGCTGTTGTCTTGCCCGCGCAAGGACCACCAGTAAGGACGATCTTCTTTATCTTTTTCATTGTGATTGTATTTCTTTTCTTTACCGCGAATTTCACGAATTACACTAATTTATTATTTTCTTATCTTAACAAGAATTATCAGAATTTTTACCCCTTACGCAGGTTGTTTTATTAGATCAAAATATCCTTGTTAAGACTTGCGTCTTTTTGCTGTTTG
>JAUNIK010000265.1 GCA_030523505.1 Prevotellaceae bacterium
TACAGGTTATCAATGATATTCGGTTAAACACAGGGTTTTACTAGTGAGCCTGTTTTTCCGTTCGTTTGCAGTAACACTGGCTATGCCGAAATTACGCTGCACTCAGGAAAAATCAAAAAATAATTTTGTTTTTCCGTTCGTTTGCAGTAATTTTGCAGTTTGAAATTAAAGTTTAATCATTTATCACAGCCTTTGGTCTCCCCATCTCCTTTGGAGAGGGGCCGGGGGTGAGGCTTCTATTTATGAACGGCGTTTATACAATATTACTCCTTATCGGATCAAACATTTTCATGACCTTGGCATGGTACGGCCATTTGAAGTTGCAGCAGATGAACATCTCCAACAGTTGGCCACTCATCGGAGTCATCGTGTTCTCATGGGCGATAGCCTTCTTCGAGTATTCCCTTCAGGTGCCAGCCAACAAGATCGGCTTCACCGGCAACGGCGGTCCATTCTCACTCATGCAGTTGAAGGTCATCCAGGAAGTCATTTCCCTTATTGTCTTCACCGTCATTGCCGGAGTCCTCTTCCAGGGCGAGCAACTCCACTGGAACCACGCCGCAGCCTTCGCCTGCCTCATCGCCGCAGTGTATTTCGTGTTCCTGTAGCCCCCCTCCTACTCCCCCGAGGGGGAGTGTTTTATCTACCCTTTTCTGACAGTGCGCTCCTCCAATATATACTCCGGTTGAAACCTCTCGCCGAAGCAGTGATAGCAAAAGCAGAAAGCTATAAAGCAACGACATATCTCATAATAATACATTATCTTTGCACCAAAATCTTATCACGCAATGAAGAAAACAATGCTCTTGGTGGCTGCTGCGCTGCTCTGTATAGCCGTTGCGGCTAAAGGTGAATCTAAGGTCTATCAGTTCGACAAACCCCTGTATGGTGCTGCTTACTATGCCGAATACACTCCGACCGACCGTCTGGACGAGGACATCCGATTGATGAAGGAGGCAGGGTTGACGGTGGTGCGTGTGGGCGAATCGACATGGTCGCTCTTCGAACCTCAGGACGGACAGTTTGAGTTTGCATGGATGGATCGCATCATCGATGCTTTGCACCGTGCCGGCATAAAGGTGATACTGGGTACGCCCACCTACAGCATACCCGCGTGGATGGCTGCCGAGCACCCCGAGGTGCTGTCGCAGACATGGGACGGCGGTCAGAGCCACTATGGCATCCGTCAGAACATGGACCTGCTGAATCCTACCTATCGCCGGTATTCGGAGCGCATCATTCGCAAGATGATGGAGCACTATGCTCAGCATCCGGCAATCATCGGCTATCAGGTGGATAATGAGGTGGAGGCTCGCAAGATTGACAATCCTGACTACTTCGAGGGCTTCCGCGATTATATCCGTACTGAGTTCAAGGACGACCTGAAGGAGCTGAACCGCCGATGGGGGCTCAACTACTGGGGCATGAACATCAACCGCTGGGAGGAATTCTACGACCGCAAGGGCGTGACCAACCCTTCGTATAAGGTGTGGTGGGAACGCTGGAACCGCAAGGTGACTGCCGACTTCCTGAACTGGCAGGCAGACATCGTGTCGGAATACAAGCGCCCCGACCAGTTCATCATGCATTGCTTCATGCCAAGCTTCTACAACATCGACCAGGTGGAGGCTTTCCGACAGATGGAATATCCTGCCATCAACGTCTATTACACCATGCAGGACGGTCAGGACGGTATGTGGGTGAACTATTCGTGCGACTACATGCGTACGGTGAGCCGCAGCCATAACTTCCTGATTACCGAGACGAATGCCCAGGGTACGGGATGGTCTTCGCAGAACCAATGGCCACCTTACGACGGTCAGCTGCGCCAGAGCATGTACGCGTTCCTGGCTGGTGGTGCCAACATGGTGGAATACTGGCACTGGAGCACGTTGCACTACGGGCAGGAGACCTACTGGCGTGGTGTGTTGGGGCATGACGGTATGCCTAACCGCGTGTATCGCGAATTTCAGCGTGGCGCCAAGGAGCTGGAACGCATCGGTGACCGCATCGTGAACATCAAGAAACGCAACCGTGTGGCGCTGCTCTTCAGTCACGACTCGAAGCATGCACTCGACTTCATGCCTTATACCGACAACGACCAATATAAGGTGAATATGATGTACAATGCCCTGTACCGCCAGAACATTGAGTGCGACATCCTGCCTGTAGATAAGCCTGAGATGCAGGACTTCTCCCAGTACGACATGCTGGTCGTGCCGTCGCTCTATGTTGCCACGGACGAGCTTTTGCGCAAGATCAGCGATTTCGTGAAGCAGGGTGGCGAGGTGGTCATGCTCTTCAAGAGTGGCTACACCGATTATGACAATGCCGTTCGCCCTGTGCTGGCTCCCGGTCCTTTGGCCGAGGCGTGTGGCTTCACCTATCAGGAGTATTCGTCGATCAACAAACTGCCGTTGAAGGCCAACGGCATCGGGGCTTCGGACAATACGGTGAACACCTGGATGGAATTCCTGCAACTCACAACGGCACAGCCATTGGCGACGGTCGACCATCAGTTCTTCGGTCAGTGGCCTTGCATCACCGAGAATGCTTACGGCAAAGGACACCTTATTTATATAGGCACGGTTCCGTCTGACGATATTCTCTGCCGGCTCATTGCCCGTGCTGCCGACCGCAAGGGTATTGCTACCGTTGAGCGTCAGTATCAGTATCCTATCATTGTGCGTTCGGGCACAAACGGCAAAGGCGGCAAGCTGCACTACTTCTTTAACTATAGCTACGAGACAAAATCCGTGACTTACCCATACGCCAAAGGTGTGTCGCTGCTCGATGATCAGAAGCTCTCACAGGGTTCGACATTCACAATCGAACCATGGGGTGTGGTAATTGCCGAAGAATAAAGGAATAGGTTCCACTTCATACTCTGCACATTACTCTGGGTTCTTGCCACACCGTGGGCAGGGGCTCAGAATGGTACAATCCTGATTGCTGAATGATCACTTGAATACTCTGCGTACAGCCTTCAGGAAATCGTACTTGTAGTAGGTGTCAGGTTCCAGACAACTACCCTCCGACCATTCGTTCCATGCATTGATAGTAATCAGAGGCGGCTGGTTCGGATGAGCGTCAACATAATCCTTTGCACGGCGGAGGAATGCCTCGAACTTCTGTGGTGTGACACCCGTCACACAACCTTGGGCAGGTCCAGGAAAACGAGGGTTGTTGTCCCAGTCGATGGACACATGTGGAAAATACGGTACCGACATTTCTCGGTCATACTGTTCGTAGAAAGCCTGTCCTTGCTCTCCCCACTGCTGGTAATCCATCGTCGGCGACACCAGATGACACCACTGGTAGTTGGTCACGCTGTCGAAGCCCAGAGCCTTGAGCGTGTTATCCTTGTTGTGACTCTTGTCCTCAGGATTGCGTGATGCCGTCTCAGGCAAAGCATCCCAGAGGATAGCCTGCAGATGAACGCCAGGCAAACCAGCCTTCACGCATTCACGTCGCAGATGCTCCAGAGCCTCGCGTGCCTCATCAATGCCTCCCATACCATTGATGAAGGTACCCACCTCGTAGATGGCAAACACAGGTTTACCGTCGATGGTGTAATAGTTTTGACGACCGAAATAGTCCTCAATCAAGTGATCAACAAACCCATCGAACACCTCTCTGGTCACCTCTCCACGCCAATAGTACTTCCCCTTGTCGGCCTCATGTCGGTCCCAATAAGCCGTTGCCATGTGGTTTGCCCACATCAGGTAGAACTTCATCTTCTCATTATTCCTGGCTCCAAGGAAGCCTTTGTCCAGCACATCTTCGAGAAACGGGCGGTTCTCATACCAATACCAGTCAAAGATAAAGGTATTCACCCCATATTTTGTCGCCTTGTCTATTATCATCTCCTGCACCTTTGGCGAAGTCTCATCGAAATATCCCCACAGCGGAACCCTTGGCTGGCGATGCCCTTCGAACTTCGGCACAGCATTATACACGCTTTCCCATTCGCCCTTGCCATCGGGGAAGATACCAATCTCATGCCATCGGGCATCATCATGATACGCTGGCCACACGTATGCAGCCACATCATACACCTTACCTTTAGCCATCACAGCCACTGCACACCATGCCGTAGCAAGTATCAACAACAATTTTGTTCTCATATCATTGTCCATTCCTTGTTTGATGCAAAGATAATGAAAATATTTGGATTGGCAATAATGCAAGGCAAAATTATGGGGCAGAGCCGATAGAACCATTGTCACAAAAAAGGTTTACTACCATAACGAAGCAAGTCTTCTCAAAGAAATGAAGGTGTCATTCCATTGAAATGAAGGCTTCATTACGCCCAAACGACCACTTCATTTGGGTGAAATGACCACATGAAAACGGCGGAATGAGGACTTCATTTGGGCCTTTTTACAGGCTCACTAGTAAAACCCTGTGTTTAACCGAATATCATTGATAACCTGT